>NZ_CVIW01000045.1:0-194058 GCF_001499715.1 Stenotrophomonas thermophila
ACCGGCGGTACGCTGGTCGCTGCCTTGTCGCTGGTGCGCCGCCTGGGTGTCGAGGTGGTGGGTGCCGGCGTGTTGGTCGAACTGGACGGACTCGGCGGCCGCGCGCGCTGGGAAGCGGACCTGCCGCTGCACACCGAACTGGTGTTCTGAGCCTGTCGCCGGGCATGGCCCGGCGCTACGCACGGCATGCGGGTAGCGCCGGGCCACGCCCGGCGACCACCCTGTTCCTTACATCATCCGCACACGGAAACGACGGCCCTTGATCTTGCCGGCTTCCAGCCTGGCCACGGCCTTGTTGGCCTGCTCACGGGCGATCGCCACGTAGGAGCGGGTCGGGAAGATCGCGATCTTGCCGATGAACTTGGCTGACAGGCCGGCGTCGCCGGTCAGTGCGCCGAGGATGTCACCCGGGCGCAGCTTGTCGGTCTTGCCACCATCGATGCGCAGCGTACGCATCGCCGCCTGCGGCAGCTCGGCCGGGCGCGCCGTCGCCAGCGGCGTCTTCTGCCAATCCAGCGGTTGCCCCATCTGTGCTTCGATCGCTTCGGCGCGGGTCTTCTCGCGGCCGGCCACCAGGCTGATCGCCAGGCCACTGGCACCGGCACGGCCGGTACGGCCCACGCGGTGCTGGTAGCTCTCCACGTCGGTCGGCAGCTCGTAGTTGATCACCGCGGCCAGCTCTTCCACGTCCAGGCCGCGCGCGGCCACGTCGCTGGCGACCAGCACGTTGCAGCTGCGGTTGGCCAGCAGCAGCAGCACTTCCTCGCGGTCGCGCTGCTCCATGTCGCCGTGCAGGGCCAGTGCCGAGAAGCCGAACTGCTGCAGCGAGTTCGCCACTTCGGCCACGTCCTTGCGGGTGTTGCAGAACACCACCGCCGATTCCGGCGTGTACTTCAGCAGCAGGCCGGCCAGCGCCTTCTGCCGGTGCGCCGGTTCCACCTCGCAGAACATATGGCGGATGGCCGGAGCCTGGTCGGCACCTTCCACGGTCACTTCCACCGCGTCGCGCAGCAGGTCACGCGCCATGGCGCGGATGCTGTCGGGGAAGGTGGCCGAGAACAGCAGGCTCTGTCGATCCTTGTGGGTACGGCCGGCGATCTCGCGGATCGGTTCCTCGAAGCCCATGTCGAGCATGCGGTCGGCTTCGTCCAGCACCAGCGTGCGCACCGCGCCAAGATTCAGCGCGCGCTTGCGCGCCAGCTCCTGCACACGACCGGGCGTGCCGACCACCACGTGCGGGTCGTGGCCTTCCAGCGACGCCAGCTGCGGGCCCAGCGGCACGCCGCCCACCAGCAGCAACAGCTTCAGGTTGGGGATGCCGGTAGCCAGCTTGCGGATCTGCTTGCCGACCTGGTCGGCCAGTTCGCGGGTCGGGCACAGCACCAGCGCCTGCACGCGGATCAGGCTGGGGTCGATGGCCTGCAGAAGGCCCAGGCCGAAGGCGGCGGTCTTGCCGCTGCCGGTCGGCGCCTGTGCGATCACATCGCGGCCATCGAGGATGGCCGGCAGGCTCTGCGCCTGCACAGGGGTAAGAGTGGTGTAGCCGAGGGCATCCAGGCCGGGCTGCAGGGCCGGGCTCAGCGGCAGGGTCGAGAAGTCAGTCATGGCGCATTGTACCCGTCCGCGAGGCTGGTCCCGCCTGATGGGGTAGGGTCATCCACGCATGGCGTGGATCTACGGGCGGGTGCCGACCGCTGGTCGGCACGCTCTTGCTCAGCCCAGCACCACCAGCACGCCCTGGTGGATCGCCAGGCCACCGAAGAGCAGCCAGGCGAACAGGATCAGCGCCAGCAGCAGCGGCTTCAGGCCCGCCTGGCGCAGCGCCGAGACGTGGGTGGTCAGGCCCAGTGCGGCCATCGCCATCGCCAGCAGCACGGTATCCAGCTGCACCAGCCCGGCCTGCAGGCCGGCCGGTAGCAGGTGCAGCGAGTTGAAACCGGCCACCGCCACGAAACCGAACGCGAACCACGGCACTACGATGCGGGCCTTGCTGCCGCCGGCGCTGGCCTTGCCGCCGCGCGCCAGCCACAACGACAACACGACCAGAAACGGCGCCAGCAGCATCACCCGCACCATCTTGGTGATCACCGCGGTATCGGCGGCGGCTTCGCTGACCGCGCGGCCGGCGGCTACCACCTGCGCCACTTCGTGCACCGTCGCACCAGTGAACAGGCCGTACTGCCGCGCGTCCATCGCCAGCCAGCCGTGCGACTGCACCAGCGCATACAGCGCCGGGTACAGGAACATCGCCAGTGTGCCGAACACCACCACCGTAGAGACCGCCACCGTGACCTGTGCCGCACGGCCACGCACCACCGGTTCGGCGGCCATCACTGCCGCTGCACCGCAGATTGCGCTGCCGGCGCCGATCAACATCGCCGCCTCGCGTTCCATCTTGAACACGCGCACGCCCAGCCAGCAGGCGAGGCCGAAGGTGCTGGCAACCACCAGCACGTCCATCAGCACGCCACTGACGCCGACGTGGCCGATGTCCTGGAAGGTCAGGCGCAGGCCGTACAGCACGATGCCGGCGCGCAGCAGCCAGTGCTTGGAGAAGCCAACACCGGTCGCGCTGCCCGGTGCCAGCCGCGGATAGAAGGTGTTGCCGACCACAATGCCGACCACGATGGCCACGGTCAGCGCGCTCAGGCCATGCACCTGCAGCCACGGCAGCTCGGCCAGGTACAGCGACGCCGCTGCGATCAGGCCGACCAGCAGCAGGCCGGGCAGGCGCGGCTGCCAGCGCTGGCGCAGGGCAGGCAGGGACCAGGAGGAGAGAGCGCGGGCGTTCATGGCAGGGGCGAGGCTGGAGTGATGGGGCAAGCGTGCGCCTGCACAACTGACCTGTAAAACGAATAATATTGGTGAAAACTATCTATAAAACGCATAATCGCCATGCGCCTGACCCTGCGCCAGCTTCAGGTCTTCGTCGCCATCGCCGATCACGGCAGCACCACCGCCGCTGGCCAGGCCATCGCGCTATCGCAGTCGGCCAGCAGTGCTGCCCTGCATGAGCTGGAGGCGCACTTCGGTACCCCGCTGTTCGATCGCATCGGCCGCCGCCTGGCCCTGAACGGCCACGGCCGCGCGCTGCTGGAGCCGGCTCGCACGCTGCTGGTCAACGCCGCCGACCTGGAGCGGCAGCTGGCCGCAGGCGGCGACCCGGCGCAGGGCGCACCGCTGCGGCTGGTGCTGGCCGCCAGTACCACCATCGGCAACTACCTGCTGCCACCGCGCATCGCCGATCTGTTGCGGCAGGCACCACAGGCCGAGGTCGACCTGCGCATCGACAACAGCGCCGGCGTGGTCGCCGCCGTGCAGCGCCTGGATGTGGACGCCGGCCTGATCGAAGGCCCGTGTCACGAGCGCGGCCTGCAGGTCACGGCCTGGCAGGAGGACCCGCTGGTGATCGTGGCTGCCGCCAATGCCCCCGCGCGCTGGACGCTGGACGAACTGCGCCGTGCACGCTGGCTGCTGCGCGAGCCCGGCTCCGGCACCCGCGAAGCCGTGGAACAGGCCCTGCTGCCGCACCTGCGTGGCTTCGCGCAGACCCTGCAGCTGGGCAATACCGAAGCGATCAAGCAGGCCGCCATCGCCGGCCTCGGCCTGGCCTGCCTATCGCGCCACGCGCTGGAAGAGCCGCTGGCCCTGGGCCGCCTGCGCGTGCTGGAGACCCCGCTGCCCGCCCTGCAACGCACCCTGTGGCTGGTACGCCACCCCGGCAAGCAATGGCTGCCGGGGTTGCAGGCGTTGCTGGGAGAGGTGGGGTAAGCCATCAGATTCCCAGTCGATTCCATCCATCGACACTTCTTGTAGCGCTCATCCACGCATGGCGTGGATCTACCGTGTCGACCAAGGTCGACACCCACCGGAGCAGAATGTAGTTCCGGCAGATCGCGAGAAACTGTCAGAGGTGGGGCGGTGTGGGGCTGCAGGACCGTTGGCGCCATGGATGGCGCCATCGAGCCCCCAAGGGTGAGGGCGCTTTGCTTGCGAAGCACTGCTTCGCAAGTGCCCGAACGCACAGCCGCCAGCGGCTGGGCCGGACCCCGGAGGGGGGTACGGCGTGTCCTGCAGACCCACACCGCTCCGCCATCCCACAGGAAACCAGCTTTTGACGTTGCCGTTGAAGTTGCCGGCCAGCGGCCGGCACTACCGCGGGCGCCGGGTGCAACCCGGCCGACGCCCCCAACCCGTACAATAGCCGGATGCCTCTGATTACTCTGCAGAACGTCGACTTCAGCGTCGGCGGCCCGTTGTTGCTGGAAAAAGCCGAACTGTCGATCGAGCCGGGCGAACGCATCGCCCTGATCGGCCGCAACGGCGCCGGCAAATCCACCCTGCTCAAGCTGCTGTCCGGCGACCACAAGCCCGATGACGGCGAAGTCCGCGTGCAGCAGGGCGTGCGCGTCACCCGCCTGGAGCAGGAAGTGCCGCACGGCGCCGCCGGCTCGGTGTTCGACGTCGTCGCCGATGGCCTCGGCGAGCTGGGCCAGTGGCTGGCCGAATTCCACCACCTCAGCCATGCCGAAGTCTTCGATGGCGAAGCCCTCGGCAACGTGCAGGCCAAGATCGATGCCGCCAACGGCTGGGGCCTGGACCAGCGCGTCAGCGAAACCCTGACCAAGCTCGACCTGGACGGCGAGGCCGAGTTCGGCCGCCTGTCCGGCGGCATGAAGCGCCGCGTGCTGCTCGCCCGGGCGCTCGTCTCCAGCCCGGACGTGCTGCTGCTGGACGAACCGACCAACCACCTGGACATCGAAGCCATCGACTGGCTCGAAGCATTCCTGAAGGGCTGGAGCGGCAGCGTGGTGTTCGTCACCCATGACCGCCGCTTCCTGCGTGCGCTGGCCACCCGCATCGTCGAGATCGATCGCGGCCAGGTCACCAGCTGGCCAGGCGACTGGGCCAACTACGAGCGCCGCCGCGAGGAACGCCTCAACGCGCAGGCGCAGGAAAACGCCCGCTTCGACAAGCTGCTGGCGCAGGAAGAAGTCTGGATCCGGCAGGGCATCAAGGCCCGTCGCACCCGCGACGAAGGGCGCGTGCGCCGCCTGAAGGCGATGCGCGTGGAGCGTTCGCAGCGCCGCGACCTCAGCGGCAACGTCAAGATGGAAGCCGCACAGGGCGTCAGTTCCGGCAAGAAGGTCATCGACGTCAAGGACATTTCGTTCGCCTTCGGCGAGCGCACCATGGTCCGCGATTTCACCACCACCATCATGCGCGGCGACCGCATCGGCCTGATCGGTCCCAACGGCAGCGGCAAGACCACGCTGCTCAAGCTGCTGCTGGGCGAACTGCAGCCGGCCAAGGGCGAAGTCAACGCCGGCACCAACCTGCAGATCGCGTATTTCGACCAGTACCGCGCGGTGCTCCGCGAAGACTGGAGCGCGATCGAGAACGTCGCCGAAGGCCGCGATTTCCTCGAGTTCAACGGCAAGCGCAAGCACGTGCATGCCTACCTGCAGGACTTCATGTTCACCCCGGAACGTGCGCGTGCGCCGATTACCCGCCTGTCCGGTGGCGAGCGCAACCGCCTGCTGCTGGCCAAGCTGTTCGCGCAGCCGTCCAACCTGCTGGTGATGGACGAACCGACCAACGACCTGGACGTGGAAACGCTGGAGCTGCTGGAAGAGCTGCTGGGCGAATACACCGGCACCCTGCTGCTGGTCAGCCACGACCGTGACTTCATCGACAACGTGGTCACCTCCACGCTGGTGATGGAAGGCGACGGCGTGATCGGCGAGTACGTCGGTGGCTACAGCGATTGGCAGCGCTATGCGGCCAGCGTGGCGGCGCCTGCGGCAGCTACGGCCGCCAAGCCGGCGGCCGCTGCACCGGCGGCGGCTGCGCCTCCCGCAGCGCCCAAGCGCAAGCTGGCCTACAAGGAAGCACGCGAACTGGAGCAGCTGCCGAAGACCATCGAGAAGCTGGAAAGCGATGTCGAAGGGCTGACCTCGGCGATGAACGATCCGTCGTTCTACACCCGCAGCAGTTCTGAAGTGACGGCGCACACCCAGCAGCTGGCCAAGGTGCAGGCCGAACTGGATGCCGCTTACGCGCGCTGGGAAGAGCTGGAAGGCTGAGCGTTGACCGGCGCCAGCGATCGCGCCGATTGATGTAGAGCCGAGCCCACGCTCGGCTCAGCAGATCCACGCCATGCGTGGATATCCGGAATCTGTGCGGACCAACGGTCCGAACCCACCAACCGACGGTCCGCACCCACCGGGTGCCTGCGGTCATTTGACCCCGTGCAGATCCCGCAGCTGGCTCGGCCGGCTGCCGAAATACGCCGCCAGATCGGCGATGTCCTGATCGCTGAGGTCCTTGGCCTGCGGCGTCATCAGCGCATGCTGGCGATCACCGGCGCGGTAGGCCTGCAGTGCATGCGCCAGGTAGTCGCCGTACTGCCCACCCAGCTTCGGGTAGGTCGGATCGATCGGCGCATTGCCGTCGGCCCCGTGGCAGTCGATGCAGCTCTGGTTGGTGGCCTTGCCCTTCACCTTGGCGCGGGCTTCACCGGCGGCCTCGCGACCTGCAGGCAGGCCAGCCGAAGAAGAAGAGCCGTGTTCGCCACTGGCATGGCCCGGGTCGGCGGCGGATTTCTCGCTGTTTTCCACCTGCGACTGTGAACAGGCCGCCAGCAGCAGGGCAACGGACAGGGCGATGGCGTGACGCAGCGGATGCGCGGCTTTCGACATGGGCGGGCCTTACTTGACGGTGGACAGGTAAACAGAGAGATCGGCGATCTCCTGTTCGCTGAAACTCATCGACTGCGCCTGCATCGTCGGATGCCGGCGCTTGCCCTGGCGGTACTCGGTCAGGGCCTGGGCCAGGTACTGCTGGGTCTGGCCGCCGATCTTCGGCACCCGGTAGCTGGGGTAGGCGTTCTTGTAGCCGGTGATGCCGTGGCACCCCTGGCAGGTGTAGGCCAGCACGCGGCCATTGTCGAAGTTGCCGGTGGGCGCGGCAGGCGCCGGCGCGGCGGCAGGAGCCGGGGCCGGAGCGGGTGTGGCAGGAGCAGGTGCGGGCTGTGCGGCGGCCCCAAGGGGCAGGAGGACGGCCAGAGCGAGACAAGCGGCGAGCGGCTGCGGGCGCATGGTGTCGTTTCCGGGGATTCGGGTCTGGTCGTTCCGGCGTGGGGTACGGAACGCCCCGAGTATAGCCCTAGGTTTCATCTAGCTGAAATGGGGTCGGGCCGACCAGCGGCGTGAAGACACCATGACCTTTGGGATATGGTGTTGCCGTGAAGTGGTGCATTACTTTGCTACCACACCTGTCCACGCATCCTCCAGGGACCTGACGATGTCGCACCCAACCTTCCTGTCCGGCCGTCGCAGCGGAATCTGCGCTGCCGCACTGCTGATCTCCACCTCCCTGCTGCTGGGCGGTTGCGCCGCAGGGCCCAATTCCGAAGCCAAGGCCGCCGAGACCAAGGAGGAGAAGAAGGTCGATGCGGTCCCGGTCGAAGTGGCCGTGGCCAGCCATCGCGCGGTCGCGGCCAGTTACACCGGTACCGCCGCACTGGAGCCACGCGCCGAATCGCAGGTGGTCGCCAAGACCTCCGGCGTGGCACTGGCGGTGCTGGTCGAGGAAGGTCAGCGGGTCACCGCCGGCCAGCCGCTGGTGCGGCTGGACCCGGACCGCGCGCGCCTGGCGGTGGCACAGAGCGAAGCGCAGATGCGCAAGCTGGAAAACAACTACCAGCGCGCACAGAAACTGGTTGGCCAGCAGATGGTCAGTGCTGCCGATGTCGACCAGCTGCGTTTCGATCTGGAAAACGTCCGCGCGCAGTACCGCCTGGCGACGCTGGAACTGTCCTACACCACCGTGGTCGCACCGATTTCCGGCGTGATCGCCTCGCGCTCGATCAAGACCGGCAACTTCGTGCAGATCAACACGCCGATCTTCCGCATCGTCGACAACTCGCGCCTGGAAGCCACCCTCAACGTGCCCGAACGCGAGCTGGCCACGCTGCGTGCCGGCCAGCCGGTGACGTTGGCCGCCGATGCGCTGCCGGGCCAGAGCTTCACCGGCACCGTCGATCGCATCGCGCCGGTGGTGGATTCGGGCAGCGGCACGTTTCGCGTGGTCAGCGCCTTCGATGGCGCCGCGCACGCGCTGCAGCCCGGCATGTTCGGGCGCATCCGCATCGATTACGACCAGCGTGCCGATGCGCTCGTGGTGCCGCGCCTGGCGCTGCTCGACGACGGTGAGCCGGCGGTGTTCCGGGTGCGCGAAGGCAAGGTCGCACGCGTTCCGGTCAAGCTGGGTTACGCCGAGGGCCCGTGGGTGGAGATCCGTGATGGCCTGGCGGCCGGTGATCAGGTGGTCACCGCCGGCAAGGTCGCGCTGCGCGACGGTACCGCGGTGCAGGTGATCGCCGATCCGAAGGCAAAGGCGAAGACGGTCGCAGCGGCCGGCAAGCCGGCAGACAAGGCCGGGAGCAAGCAATGACCGCCCCGGGCCACGACCACGGTGCCTCGCCGGCGAGCGATGGCGCCGCCGCCGGCATGCGCGGCGGGCTGGTGGAGTTCGCCACCCGCCGCCGCGTGACCATCGCCATGTGCACGGTCACCCTGCTGCTGTTCGGCCTGATCGCGCTGGGCAACCTCAAGGTCAACCTGTTGCCCGACCTGAGCTACCCGACGCTGACCGTGCGCACCGAGTACACCGGTTCGGCGCCGACCGAAATCGAAACCCTGATCACCCAGCCGGTCGAAGAAGCGGTCGGCGTGGTCAAGAACCTGCGCAAGCTGAAGTCGGTCTCGCGCACCGGCCAGAGCGACGTGGTGCTGGAGTTCGCCTGGGGCACCAACATGGACCAGGCCAGCCTGGAGGTGCGCGACAAGATGGAAGCGCTCAACCTGCCGCTGGAGGCCAAGGCCCCGGTACTGCTGCGGTTCAATCCATCCACCGAGCCGATCATGCGCCTGGTGCTGTCGAACAAGGTGGCGCCGACCAGCGATGCCGATGCGGTCCGCGAGCTGACCGGCCTGCGCCGCTATGCCGATGAAGACCTGAAGAAGAAGCTGGAGCCGGTTGCCGGCGTGGCAGCTGTCAAGGTCGGTGGCGGCCTCGAGGACGAGATCCAGGTCGACATCGACCAGCAGAAGCTGGCCCAGCTGAACCTGCCGATCGACACCGTCATCAAGCGCCTGAAGGACGAGAACATCAACATCTCCGGTGGCCGCCTGGAGGAGGGCTCGCAGCGCTTCCTGGTGCGTACCGTCAACCAGTTCGCCGACCTGGAGGAAATCCGCAACCTGCTGGTCACCACCCAGGGCTCGAACGGCAGCGCGGCCGACTCGGCGTTGCAGCAGATGTTCAATATCGCCGCGTCGACCGGGTCGGCGGCCGCCATCGCGGCGGCGTCGGCGGCACAGAGCGCATCGTCCGGTAGTGGCTCCAGCGTGGTCGCCAACGGCGTGCCGGTGCGCCTGAAGGACGTGGCCACCGTGCGCCAGGGCTACAAGGAGCGTGAAGCGGTGATCCGCCTGGGCGGAAAGGAATCGGTGGAACTGGCGATCTACAAGGAAGGCGACGCCAATACCGTGTCCACCGCCGAAGCGCTGCGCAAGCGCCTGGAGCAGATCAAGGGCACGTTCCCGTCCGACGTTGAGATGACCACCATCGAGGACCAGTCGCGCTTCATCGAGCACGCCATCGCCGACGTCAAGAAGGATGCGGTGATCGGTGGCCTGCTGGCGATCCTGATCATCTTCCTGTTCCTGCGTGATGGCTGGAGCACGTTCGTGATCAGCCTGTCTTTGCCGGTGTCGATCATCGCCACGTTCTTCTTCATGGGCCAGCTCGGCCTCAGCTTGAACGTGATGTCGCTGGGCGGCCTGGCGTTGGCCACCGGCCTGGTGGTGGACGACTCGATCGTGGTGCTGGAGAGCATTGCCAAGGCCCGCGAGCGTGGCCTGGGCATCCTGCAGGCGGCGATCGTCGGTACCCGCGAAGTGAGCATGGCGGTGGTCGCCTCGACCCTGACCACCATCGCGGTGTTCCTGCCGCTGGTGTTCGTCGATGGCATCGCCGGGCAGCTGTTCCGCGACCAGGCGCTGACCGTGGCGATCGCCATCGCGATCTCGCTGCTGGTGTCGATGACCCTGATCCCGATGCTGAGCTCGCTGAAGGGCCGGCCGCCGCTGGCATTCCCGGAAGAGGCGCCGAACGAACCGTGGCAGCCGCAGAACCGCTGGCAGAAGCCGGTGGCGCTGGGCCGTCGTGGTGCCGTCGCAACCGCGCGCTGGAGCTTCTATGCGCTGGCCTGGCTGGTCGTACGTGCGTGGCGGGGCGTCGTGGCAGTGGTCGGCCCGGTGATGCGCAAGGCCAGCGACCTGGCAATGAAGCCCTACGCCGGTGCCGAGCGCGGCTACCTGCGCCTGTTGCCGAGCGCGCTGGCCCATCCGGGCAAGGTGCTCGGCGTGGCCACGATCATCTTCATGGCGACCATGGCGCTGGTGCCGATGCTTGGTGCCGACCTGATTCCGCAGCTGGCGCAGGACCGTTTCGAAATGACGGTGAAGCTGCCGGCCGGCACGCCGCTGAAGCAGACCGATGCGCTGGTGCGCGAGCTGCAGCTGGCCCACGGCAACGGCGAGGGCGTGGCCTCGCTGTATGGCGTCAGCGGCAGCGGCACCCGCCTGGATGCCAGCCCAACCGAGAGCGGCGAGAACATCGGCAAGCTGACCGTGGTGATGGAAGGCGGCGGCAATGCACGCACTGAAGCCGAGATCACCGAGCGCCTGCGCGACAGCATGGGCCAGCACCCGGGGGCACAGGTCGACTTCGCGCGGCCGGCGTTGTTCAGCTTCTCCACGCCGCTGGAAATCGAGCTGCGCGGGCAGGACATGGCGACGCTGGAAGTGGCCGGCCAGCGCCTGGCGGCGATGCTGCGTGGCAATGCGCACTACGCCGACGTGAAGTCCACGGTGGAAGAGGGCTTCCCGGAAATCCAGATCCGCTTCGACCAGGAACGTGCCGGTGCGCTGGGCTTGACCACCCGCCAGATCGCCGACGTGGTTGTGAAGAAGGTGCGCGGCGACGTGGCCACCCGCTACAGCTTCCGCGACCGCAAGATCGACGTGCTGGTGCGTGCCCAGGAAGGCGACCGTGCCAGCGTGGAGAGCATCCGCCGGCTGATCGTCAATCCGGGCAGTACCCGCCCCGTCACCCTGGACGCAGTCGCCGACGTGGTCGCCACCACTGGCCCCAGCGAGATCCATCGCGCTGACCAGACCCGGGTGGCCGTCGTGTCGGCCAACCTGCGCGATATCGATCTGGGCGCGGCCATGCGCGAAGTGCAGCAGATGGTGGCCGAGCAGCCGCTAGGCGCGGGTGTCGGCCTGCACATCGGTGGCCAGGGCGAGGAACTGGCGCAGGCGGCGAAGTCGCTGATCTTCGCCTTCGGCCTGGCGATCTTCCTGGTCTACCTGGTGATGGCCTCGCAGTTCGAATCGCTGCTGCATCCGTTCGTGATCCTGTTCACCATCCCGCTGGCGCTGGTCGGCGCGATCCTGGCACTGATGCTGACCGGCAAGCCCATCTCGGTGGTGGTGTTCATCGGCCTGATCCTGCTGGTCGGCCTGGTCACCAAGAACGCGATCATCCTGATCGACAAGGTCAACCAGCTGCGCGAGGCCGGCGTGGCCAAGCACGAGGCGCTGGTGGAAGGTGCACGCTCGCGCCTGCGGCCGATCATCATAACCACGCTGTGCACGCTGTTCGGCTTCCTGCCGCTGGCGGTGGCGATGGGCGAGGGCGCCGAAGTGCGCGCGCCGATGGCGATCACTGTGATCGGTGGCCTGCTGGTGTCGACCCTGCTGACCCTGCTGGTGATCCCGGTGGTCTACGACCTGATGGACCGCCGTGGTGACGCCTATTACCGCGAGCGTGGCCGCAAGCACGCCGCCGAGATCGAGCCGGGTGCAGCAGGCAGCGCGGCGGGTGCGGAGGAACCGGCATGAGTGTTGCCGAGTTCTCCATCCGCCGTCCGGTCACCACCATCATGTGTTTCGTGTCACTGGTGGTGATCGGCCTGATCGCCTCGTTCCGGCTGCCGCTGGAAGCGCTGCCGGACATCTCCGCGCCGTTCCTGTTCGTGCAGATTCCGTACACCGGTTCAACCCCGGAGGAAGTGGAGCGGACCATCATCCGCCCGGTGGAGGAATCGCTGGCGACGATGACCGGCATCAAGCGGATGCGCTCGTCGGCGACCTCCGAGGCGGCGCTGATCTTCATCGAGTTCAGCGACTGGGACCGCGACATCGCCATCGCCGCGTCCGATGCACGCGAGCGCATCGATGCGATCCGCAGCGACCTGCCCGATGACCTGCAGCGCTACAACGTGTTCAAGTGGTCCAGCAGCGACCAGCCGGTGCTGAAGGTGCGCCTGGCCAGCACCACCGACCTGACCACCGCTTACGACATGCTCGACCGCGAGTTCAAGCGGCGCATCGAGCGCATCCCCGGCGTGGCCCGCGTCGACATCACCGGCGCGCCGCCGAACGAGGTGGAGATCGCCATCGATCCGAACCGGCTCAACGCGCATGGGTTGAGCATCAACGAGCTGAGCGAGCGCCTGCGCACGCTGAACTTCTCGATCTCGGCCGGGCAGATCGACGACAACGGCCAGCGCGTGCGCGTGCAGCCGGTGGGCGAGATCACCGACCTGCAGGAAATGCGCGACCTGGTGATCAACGCCAAGGGCCTGCGCCTGGGCGACATCGCCGACGTGCGCCTGAAGCCGGCGCGGATGAACTACGGGCGCCGCCTGGACGGCAACCCGGCGGTCGGCCTGGATATCTTCAAGGAGCGCAGTGCCAATCTGGTGGAGGTATCGCGCGCGGCGCTGGCCGAGGTTGAAGCGATCCGTGCCGAAGCGTCGATGCGCGACGTGCAGATCAAGGTGATCGACAACCAGGGCAAGGCGGTGACCTCCTCGCTGCTGGAACTGGCCGAGGCCGGTGCGGTCGGCCTGATCCTGTCGATCACGGTGCTGTTCTTCTTCCTGCGCCATTGGCCGTCCACGCTGATGGTGACCCTGGCCATCCCGATCTGCTTCACCATCACCCTGGGCTTCATGTACTTCGTGGGGGTGACGCTGAACATCCTGACCATGATGGGCCTGCTGCTGGCCGTCGGCATGCTGGTCGACAACGCCGTGGTGGTGGTGGAGAGCATCTACCAGGAGCGCGAGCGCATGCCCGGGCAGCCACGGCTGGCCTCCATCGTCGGCACCCGCAACGTGGCCATCGCGCTCAGTGCCGGCACGCTGTGCCACTGCATCGTGTTCGTGCCGAACCTGTTCGGCGAGACCAACAACATCAGCATCTTCATGGCGCAGATCGCGATCACCATCTCGGTCTCGCTGCTGGCCTCGTGGCTGGTCGCGGTCAGCCTGATCCCGATGCTGTCCGCGCGCATGGCCACGCCCAAGCTGGTGCACTCGCAGACCGGCCTGATCGCTCGGCTGCAGCGCCGCTACGCCAGGCTGCTGGACTGGTCGCTCCACCATCGCGGCTGGAGCCTGCTCGGCATCGTGCTGGTGGTGCTGGTCAGCCTGGTGCCGATGAAGCTGACCAAGGTCGACATGTTCGGCGGTGATGGCGGCAAGGACATCTTCATCGGCTACATGTGGAAGGGCGCCTACACCTACCGGCAGATGTCCGAGGAAGTGGCGCGCGTGGAGAACTGGATCGACCAGAACCGCGAACGCCTGCATGTAAAGCAGGTGTACTCGTGGTACAGCGAGCAGGAAGGCAGTTCGACCGTGGTCACCCTGGACGAGAAGTACGCCAAGGACATCAAGGCGCTGCAGGAAGAGCTGCGCAAGGGCCTGCCGAAGTCGGCCCGCACCGACTACTTCGTCGGCAACCAGGGCGGTGATGGCGGCGGTGGCGGCAACCAGGGCGTGCAGGTGCAGCTGGTGGGCGACTCCAGTTCGATGCTGCAGGAGATCGGCCAGGAAGTGGTGCCGCTGCTGGCCCAGCGTGCCGAGCTGCGCGACGTGCGCATCGACAACGGCGAGAAGGGCGGCGAGCTGAAGGTGCGCGTCGACCGCGAGCGTGCCGCCGCATTCGGCTTCAATGCCGAGCAGGTCGCCAGCTTCGTCGGCCTGGCCCTGCGCGGTGCGCCGATGCGCGAGTTCCGCCGCGGCGACAATGAAGTACCGGTATGGGTGCGCTTCGCTGGCGCCGAGCAGAGCAGCCCGGAAGACCTGGCCGGCTTCAGCGTGCGCACCGGCGACGGTCGCAGCGTGCCACTGCTGAGCCTGGTCACCGTTGACGTCGGTTCATCGGCGACCCAGATCGGTCGCACCAACCGCCAGACCACGCTGACCATCAAGGCCAACCTGGCCGAGAAGGTCACCGCACCGGATGGCCGCAAGGCGATGGAGTCGGTGCTCAAGCCGATGAACTTCCCGGCCGGCTATGGCTTCACCTTCGATGGCGGCGACTACGGCAACGACGACGAAGCGATGCAGCAGATGGTGTTCAACCTGCTGATCGCGCTGGTGATGATCTACGTGGTGATGGCGGCGGTGTTCGAGTCGCTGCTGTTCCCGGCGGCAATCATGAGTGGCGTGCTGTTCTCGATCTTCGGCGTGTTCTGGCTGTTCTGGATCACCGGTACCTCGTTCGGGATCATGTCCTTCATCGGCATCCTGGTGCTGATGGGGGTGGTGGTGAACAACGGCATCGTGATGATCGAGCACATCAACAACCTGCGGCGCAGCGGCATGGGCCGTACCCAGGCGCTGGTGGAGGGCTCACGTGAGCGATTGCGCCCGATCATGATGACGATGGGTACGGCGATCCTGGCGATGGTGCCGATTTCGCTGACCAACACGCAGATGTTCGGCAATGGTCCGGAGTACGCGCCGATGGCGCGCGCGATTGCCGGCGGCCTGGCGTTCTCCACCGTGGTCAGCCTGCTGTTCCTGCCGACCATCTATGCAGTGCTGGATGACCTGCGCAGTGCGGTGACGCGGCTGATCCGCCGTGCGCGAGGTGTGGAGGTCGTGGCGGGGACCGCGGTGTAGTGGTCGAGCTTGCTCGACCGTAATACGCGCCAACGTGTTGTGGTGTGGGGGAGGCCGGTCGTAGTGGGGCGGCCTCCCCCTTTTTTTCTGCTCGCCGCGTCTGTTTGTCTCTGTAGAACCGATGGCAGCGGCAGGAGCCGCTGCCAACGTCGCTTGCGACGGCCCGGAGGGTGTCGGCCAGGACGGCCGGCATAGCCATGCTCGGCTGCTGTTCGCCGCGTCGCCCGAGCATGGGGCTAAGGCATAGCCAGGCCCGGCCGATCTTCGCGACCGGAAGCACAGTGCCAACCAAGGTTGGCACCTACCGGTAGCGCCGGGCCATGCCCGGCGGAACCATCAACCCGCCACCTTGCCCCACACCTTGAACGTGGTCAGCCACAGGCCGAGCATGCTGCCGATGTTGGTCAGCATGAACGTCAGCACCACGCGCGTGACCCGATTGCGGTACCAGCCCTTCAGGCTCTGCGCGTCGTCGCGCAGCTTGAGGAAGTCTTCGTACGCCGGCTTGCGCAGCCGCGCTTCCACCAGCGCCGAGAAGGCGCCGGTCGGGATGCTCAGGCGGAACGGCTTGAACGGGGCCACCGCGATCGCGGTGAGGATGCTCAGCGGGTGGCCGCCTGCCAGCAGGCAGCCCAGGCCCGCCAGGCCGCCGGTATACATCGCCCAGGTCGCCAGCAGTTCGGTGCCCACGCCCAGCCCGCCGCGGTAGAAGCCCACGCCGATGCCGGTGGCCACGATGGCCAGGATGCCGAGCGTGAACCACGGAATGTTGCGCTTCTTCGGCACCGCCTCCAGCGCGGCGCGCAGCGGTGCCGGGGCCTCGGTGTCGGTTTCCAGGTAGCACGCGAGACCCGCAAGATGGCCGGCACCGACCACCGCCAGCACTTCACGCTGCTGCGGGGTGTGTTCCTCGCGCAGGCGCGTGGCCATGTAGCGGTCGCGCTCGCCGATGATGGTTTCGTACAGCGCCGGGCTCTCGCTGGCGAACTCGCCAAAGCTCGACTCCAGCATGTCGCCCTGCTTGAGCTTCTCGATCTCGTTCTCGCCCACTTCTTCCGACGAGAACAGGCCCGCGCCCAGCCCGGCAACCAGCTTCAGCTTGCCGAAGAAGCCCAGCCGTTGCGACGCACGACGGAAGGTCAGGCCGACCTCGCGGTCGATCAGGTGCACCGGCAGGTTGCGCTCGCGCGCCAGGTCCACCGCGCGCTTCAGCTCGGCACCGGGCTCGATGTCGAGCTGTTCGGCCAGGCGGCGCTGGTAGGCGGACAGGGCCAGGTTGGCGGCGAACAGGGCGACGCGGCCCTTGCGGATCACCTCGACCAGGTCGAGCTTGGCCAGCGTATCCGGGTCGCTCAGCGCCTGCAGGCGCTGCGGGTCCAGTTCAACGGCAACGGCATCGAAGCGGCCGCTGTCGATGGCTTTCTCCACTGCTTCGACGCTGGCGCGTGAAACGTGGGCGGTGCCCAGCAGGGTGTAGCGCACGCCGTCGCGTTCGACGACGCGCACCGGCTGGCCGGCGAACAGATCGTCGCCGGTCTCGGGAAGGGTTTCGGTCATGGGTTCATTCATTGAAAGGTGCGGTGTCGGCGCCATCGCCGAGCGCGCGCTGCATCTGCACGGTGTCCAGCCAGCGGCCATGCTTGCGGCCGAGGCCACGGAACACGCCCACCAGCTCGAAGCCGAAGCGTTCGTGCAGCTTGATCGAGGCGGTGTTGGTCGGTTCGCCGATCACGGCCACCATCTGCCGGTAGCCACGCGCCACGCAGGCATCGATCAGGGCCTGCAGCAGGCTGGTGCCGACGCCCTTGCCCTGGAACGCGGCATCGACGTAGACCGAGTTCTCCACGGTCCACTGGTAGGCAATGCGGGTGCGGTAGGTGTTGGCGTAGGCGTAGCCGGCCACCTGGCCGTCGATTTCGGCGACCAGGTAGGGAAAGCCGCGATCGACAATGTCGCGCATGCGGCGCAGCATCTCGGTCGCGTCCGGAATGTCGTACTCGTAGGTGTTGACGAAGTCGGTCACTTCCACCGCATAGATCGCGGTGATCGCGTCGATGTCGGCCGGGCCGGCATCACGGATGAGGACGGCCATGCGCGGCTCCGGCTCAGTCGATGTAGCGCTTGAGCAGGTCACCGTACGCGTCGATGCGACGGTCGCGCAGGAACGGCCAGATGCGGCGCACGTGCTCGCTGCGCTGCAGGTCGACATCGCACAGCAGCACGGTGGCGTCCGTGCCGGCCTCGGCCAGGAACTCGCCCTGCGGGCCGAGCACGTGGCTGTTGCCCCAGAACTGGATGCCCGAGGCACCCAGCGGCGAGGCTTCGTGGCCGACGCGGTTGCAGCTCAGCACCGGCAGGCCGTTGGCCACGGCATGGCCGCGGTGGCTCAGCACCCAGGCGTCACGCTGGCGGGTCTTCTCGTCCTGCACGTCGTCCGGGTCCCAGCCGATCGCGGTCGGGTACAGCAGCAGCTCGGCACCGGCCAGCGCCATCAGGCGCGCCGCTTCCGGGTACCACTGGTCCCAGCACACCAGCACGCCAAGGCGAGCCACCGAGGTATCGATGGGCTTGAAGCCGATGTCGCCCGGGGTGAAGTAGAACTTCTCGTAGAAGCCCGGGTCGTCCGGGATGTGCATCTTGCGGTACTTGCCGAGCAAGGTGCCGTCCTTTTCGAACACCACCGCAGTGTTGTGGTACAGGCCGGCGGCGCGGCGCTCGAACAGCGAGCCGACCAGCACCACGCCATGCTGCTTCGCCAGCGCGCCCAGACGCTCGGTGCTCGGTCCGGGAATCGGCTCGGCCAGGTCGAACTCGTCCACCGACTCGTGCTGGCAGAAGTACGGACCGTTGTGCAGTTCCTGCAGCAGCACCAGCTTGGCACCCTGCGCAGCCGCCTCGGCCACGCGTGCTTCGATCACCGCCAGGTTGGCGGCGGCGTCACCGTGGTTGCGCTCCTGGATCAGGGCGACGGTAAGGGGGCTGCGCGAGTTCATGCGGGGCGTTCCTGCGGGAGAAAACCTGCATGTTAGCGCGGATGGGCGGCCGCAGCGTGTTGCGCGCTGAATGGGTGCGATCGGTAGTGCCGGCCGCTGGCCGGCAATCCCGTGGATCCATCAGGCAGTGCAGGGTTGCCGGCCAGCGGCCGGCACTACCGTCAGACCTTCAACAGCCCTTCCGGCAGCTGCATGGTGATGCAGTGCAGGCTGCCGTTCTGCCAGATCAGCGAGCGGCAGGGCACCTGCACGATCTCTCGGCCCGGGTGCGCCTGTGCCAGCACGTCGCGGGCCAGGTCATCGGCCGGGTCGCCATAGGCCGGCATCAGCACCGCGCCATTGACGATCAGGTAGTTGGCGTACGAGGCAGCCAGGCGACGGCCTTCGTCGATCACCGGCCGGGCCCACGGCAGCGGGAACAGGCGGTACGGCTTCCCATCCCTGGTACGCAGCGCGGCCAGTTCGTTGCCCATCGCCTGCAGTTCGGCGTAGTGCGAGTCGCTCGCGTCGTCGCAGGCCTGGTAGACGATGCTGTCAGGCGAGGCGAAACGGGCCAGGGTGTCGATGTGGGCGTCGGTGTCGTCGCCTTCCAGGTAGCCGTGGTCCAGCCACAGCACGCGGTCCTGCTGCAGCCAGTTGGCCAGGTCGGCGCTCAGGCTTGCACGGTCGCGGTCCGGGTGGCGCTCGTGCAGGCACTTCCAGGTGGTCAACAGGGTGCCTTCGCCATCGGTCTCGATGCCGCCGCCTTCCAGCGCGAACGGAATGCTGCGGACCGGCGCATCGTTGAATACGCCGGCCTGGTCGAGCACGCCCACCAGCTGGTCATCCAGGGTGGCGTCGAACTTGCCGCCCCAGCCGGTGAAGCGGAAATCCAGCAGCTGGAAGCCGCCGTCGGCACGGCGCAGGGTGATCGGGCCGGAGTCGCGCAGCCAGGTATCGTCGTAGGCCGCCGTGGTGAAGTGGACCTTGTCCATATCGATGCGGTTGGAGCGCAGCCGCATCTCGGCGTAGGTCTCCACATCGTCGTCGGCCACGCAGATCAGCACCGGCTGGAAGCGGGTGATGGCCGCGACCAGGGCAATGTAGGTCTCTTCCACCTGGCCCAGGCGGTCGGCCCAGTCGGTATCGGCGGTGGGCCAGGCAATCAGGACGCCGCTCTGGGCTTCCCATTCGGCAGGAAAACGAAGGGTCTGGTTCATGGTCTCGCTACACAGGCCCGCCCGCGGCGGGTAATGGGATCAACGGATCGGCGGTTTCGGGCCGATTTCGTTCGGGTCCGCCTGGTTGGCCACCACGTCGATCACCTTCTGCTTCTCGAAGTAGACGGTGAACTGCGGGTACACCCAGCGGTTGATGGTCGGCCATTGCCGCTTCTGCCCGCCACGCGGCTGCAGTTGCTCGCTGGGCGCGCCGAACTGCGCCTGCACCTGCTGCATGCTCTGGCCGCGCACGGGCAGGGCACCGGCCGGCTTCTCGCGGGCGCGGTCGACAAGCAGGGTATCGGCCAGTGCCGGTGTGGCGGCGGCCAAGGTGGCCATCACGGCCAGGGCGGACAGGTAACGCTTCATCTCGATCTACTCCCCAGTGGTCAAGAAAGGCGATTACAGCAAAAACGGCAGGAAAAAGCCGCATAAACAAAAAACCGCCCGAAGGCGGTTTCTTGCATCGGGTCGGCCCCGCGTAGGGCCAGCCGCAGCCGGAAGGCTGTGAGGCTTAGCGCTGACGCGCCTTGAAACGCGGGTTCGACTTGCAGATGACGAAGATCTTGCCGCGACGACGGACGACCTTGCAGTCGCGGTGACGGGCCTTCGCCGACTTCAGGGAGGACAGGACTTTCATGGCATACCTCGGCGTAAACAGTAGTTGTTCGGGTGGAGCGTGGCCGCGATATGCGAAAGACAATCGGCAGTTGACGCTCGTTCAAGCCCGCCATTCTACCGGGCTTTTCCTCGTGGTTTCAAGTGGTTGCACAAAAGATCCCGCTGGGGGCGTCTGGCAGGGGCTAGAATGGCCTCTTCACACGCTCTGGGACCCCCATGAATCCACTCGCTCCCGTCCTGACCATCGACGGCCCATCCGGGGCCGGCAAGGGTACCATCAGCCGCATCATCGCGCGCCGCATGGGCTGGCATTACCTGGATTCGGGTGCGCTGTACCGGGCGGTGGGCGTGGCCGCAAGCTGGGCCGACATCGACACCTCCGACGCCTCGGCGCTGGTGCGCTGCACCTTCGATACCCATGTTCAGTTTGTCGAGCAGGGCGATGCCATGCGGGTCATGGTCAACGGCACCGATGCCACCGACGAGCTGCGCCTGGAGACCACCGGCGCCCTGGCCTCTGCCATCGCCGCCATCCCCGAGGTCCGGGCCGCCCTGAAGGAGCGGCAGCGCGCATTCAGGGAGCTGCCGGGCCTGGTCGCCGACGGCCGCGACATGGGCACGGTGATCTTCCCGGATGCCCCCCACAAGGTCTTCCTGACCGCCAGCGCCGAGGAGCGCGCCGAGCGCCGGCATAAGCAGTTGAAAGACAAGGGGGTTTCTGTTAACTTTGATGACCTCCTGCGCGAGATCATGGCCCGCGACGCCCGTGATGCCCAGCGTACCGTGGCGCCCCTGAAGCCGGCAGACGATGCTGTCCTCATCGACACCACAGGCATCGGCATCGATGATGTCGTTGCCCGAGTGATGGATCTGCTTCCGGTTCCGGCTGCCTGATCCGTTCGCGCGGGAGCACTGCCAGCCGCATCGGCAGTGGTCGCGCAAAGCAGTGCTGTACCCGCTCCGTCGCGCACTGATGCGTGGCGGTTTTCCTACTACACACGACCTGCGTTTCCGGGGTCGACCAACAGGCGGGCGGTCGCCATTCCCCTGAAGGGGACGCCACCGACCCATGTGTCCAACAGAGTAAATCTAATGACCGAATCATTTGCCGAACTGTTTGAAGCCAGCCAGGCCAACCTGGCCAAGCTGAAGCCGGGCGCCATCGTCAGCGGTACCGTTGTTGAAGTCCGCGGCGACGTCGTGGTGATCAACGCTGGCCTGAAGTCCGAAGGCATCGTGCCGATCGAACAGTTCCGTAACGACGCTGGCGAAATCGACGTCGCCGAAGGCGACATCGTCAAGGTCGCCCTCGACTCGATCGAGAACGGCTTCGGCGAAACCGTCCTGTCGCGCGAGAAGGCCAAGCGCGCGATGGTGTGGGACGAGCTGGAAGAAGCGTTGGAAAAGAACGAAACCATCACCGGCCGCATCAGCGGCAAGGTCAAGGGTGGTTTCACCGTGGACATCAAGGATGTCCGCGCCTTCCTGCCGGGTTCCCTGGTCGATGTGCGCCCGGTGCGCGATCCGGCCTACCTGGAAGGCAAGGAACTCGAGTTCAAGCTCATCAAGCTGGACCGCAAGCGTAACAACGTCGTGGTCTCGCGCCGCGCTGTCGTCGAAAGCGAGCACTCGGAAGAGCGCGAGCAGCTGATGGACAAGCTGCAGGAAGGCGCGATCCTGAAGGGTGTCGTCAAGAACCTGACCGATTACGGCGCGTTCGTGGACCTGGGCGGTATCGACGGCCTGCTGCACATCACCGACATGGCGTGGAAGCGCGTGCGTCACCCGTCGGAAGTCGTGAACGTCGGCGACGAGCTGGACGTCCGCGTGCTGAAGTTCGACCGCGAGCGCAACCGCGTTTCGCTGGGCCTGAAGCAGCTGGGCGAGGATCCGTGGGACAACATCGGCCGTCGTTACCCGGCCAACAGCCGCGTCTTCGGCAAGGTCTCCAACGTCACCGATTACGGTGCGTTCGTTGAGATCGAGCCGGGCGTCGAAGGCCTGGTGCACGTCTCGGAGATGGATTGGACCAACAAGAACGTCAACCCGTCCAAGGTTGTGCAGGTTGGTGATGAAGTCGAAGTGATGGTGCTGGACGTCGATGAAGAGCGTCGCCGCATCTCGCTGGGCATGAAGCAGGTTGCCGCCAACCCGTGGGAAACCTTCGCTGCCACCCACAAGAAGGGTGACAAGGTGTCGGGCCAGATCAAGTCGATCACCGACTTCGGCATCTTCATCGGCCTGGACGGCGGCATCGACGGCCTGGTCCACCTGTCCGACATCAGCTGGAACACCACCGGCGAAGACGTCGTTCGCAACTTCAAGAAGGGCGATACCCTGGACGCCGTCGTCCTGGCTGTCGATCCGGAGCGCGAGCGCATCTCCCTGGGCGTGAAGCAGCTGGAGCAGGATCCGTTCGGCCAGTACATGGCTGCCAATCCGAAGGGCTCCAAGGTCGAAGGCGTGGTGAAGGAAGTTGACGCCAAGGGCGCGACCATCGAGCTGGCTGACGGCATCGAAGGTTACGTCTCGGCCCGCGACATCGCCAACGAGCGCGTTGACGACGCCACCCAGCACCTGAAGGTCGGCGACAAGGTCGAAGCCAAGTTCGTGGGCATGGACCGCAAGGGCCGTACCCTGCAGCTGTCGATCAAGGCCAAGGACGACGCGGAAATGCGCGAAGTGCTGGAGGAATACCAGTCCTCTTCGGCTTCCAGCGGCACCACCCAGCTGGGCGCACTGCTGCGTGCACAGCTGAACGGCAACAAGTCCGAGTAATCGGCCTTAGGCTGTTCGTTGTTTCCTGGACGGCCCGGGCATTGCCCGGGCCGTTTCAGGCTGAGATACCCCTGATGTGAGCCGGTAATGACCAAATCCGAACTGATCGAAATCCTTGCGCGCCGCCAGGCGCACCTGAAGGCCGATGATGTCGATCTGGCGGTGAAGTCGTTGCTGGAAATGATGGGCGGATCGCTGTCCGCCGGGGATCGCATCGAAATTCGTGGTTTTGGCAGCTTCTCGCTGCACTATCGGCCGCCGCGCCTGGGTCGCAACCCGAAGACCGGCGAGTCGGTTGCCCTGCCGGGCAAGCACGTCCCACATTTCAAGCCGGGCAAGGAACTGCGCGAGCGGGTCAGCAGTGTGCTGCCGCTGGACGCCGATCCGGCCTGAGCCTCCCGTCGCGCCACCGCGTGCGAATCCAGCCGCGAGTCGGATAAGCTACGGACTCCTGCCACTGGAGCTGTCGCATGAAGGTTTTTCGTCTGCTGGTCCTGCTGGCGGTACTCATTGTTGGGTTGATCATCGGTGCCATGAACATGGACGAGATGACCATCAACCTGCTGTTCACCCAGCTCAAGACCTCGGTCGGCGTGGCCATCATTGCCGCGTTGCTGATCGGCGTCATCGTTGGCGCTGGCCTGGTGCTGGTGAGCGTGGTCATTCCGCTCTACAGCCAGCTGCGCCGCGCCAACAAGTCCGCTGCCGCCACGCCGGCACCGGTTGCCTCCCCTCAATCTTTTGATGGACGCTGATCGAAGATGGATTTCGTCACCGAGTGGTTCTGGTTCTTCCTGTTCGTTCCGCTGGCTGCACTGGCCGGGTGGGTGATCGGACGGCGTGGTGGTCAACGCCACGGTGACAACCAGGTCAGCCGCCTGTCCAGCACCTACTTCCGTGGCCTGAACTACCTGCTCAACGAGCAGCCGGACAAGGCCATCGAGCTGTTCCTGCACATCGCCGAGCTGGACAAGGAAACCTTCGAGACCCAGGTCGCGCTGGGCCACCTGTTCCGCCGCCGCGGCGAAGTCGATCGCGCCATCCGCCTGCACCAGGGCCTGGTCAACCGGCACGACCTCAGCGACGCGCAACGCGTGCAGGCGCTGCTGGCGCTGGGCGAGGACTACATGAAGTCCGGCCTGCTGGACCGTGCCGAGACCGTGTTCACCGAACTGGCGCAGCTGGACCAGCGTGCCCCGCAGGCACTCAAGCACCTGATCGGCATCTACCAGGCCGAGCGTGACTGGGAAAAGGCGATCGACAACGCGACCCGTTTCGAGGACGTCACCGGCGAGCCGATGGGCAAGCTGATCGGGCAGTTCGAGTGCGAACTGGCCGAACGCTTCCGCGGTGCCGGCAAGCTGGAAGAGGCGAGGGCGGCGATCGCCCGGGCATACCAGGCCGATGCGATGTCGGTGCGTGCCGGCATCATCGAAGGGCGCCTGGAAACCGACGCGGGCAATCCGGAAGCGGCCGTACGCGCGTTCGAGCGTGCTGCGCGCAATGATCCGGAGTACCTGCCGGAGCTGCTGCCGGCGCTGATGCAGAACTACCGCAAGGTGGGTGATCTGGCAGGCGCGCGCGCTTTCCTGTCGGAGATGACCGAGCATTACCGTGGCATTGCCCCGGTGCTGGCGCTGACCCGCCTGATGGAAGAGCAGGAGGGCGTCGCCCCGGCCCGTGCCTACCTGGGCCGCCAGCTCAAGGACCGCCCGTCGGTGCGTGGCGAGTCCGCGCTGATCGACCTGACCCTTGCTGAAGGCGCTGATTCCACGGCGACCCTGCACGACCTCAAGCACATCACCGACCAGTTGCTGGTACGCAACCCGGCCTATCGCTGCACCCGCTGCGGTTTCGGGGCGCGCACCCATCACTGGCAGTGCCCGAGCTGCAAGGAGTGGGGTACGGTCAAGCCGCTGTTGAATTACGCGGTGCTCTGATCCATGCCGTGGCTCGTGATGGGCGCGCTGCTGGGCCTGGCCCTGCTGAGTGCGGCACTGACCTGGGCGGCGCGGGGCTATGCGCTGCGCCGGCAACTGTTTGACCAGCCGGGCGAGCGCCGCAGTCACAGCGTAGCGACCCCTCGAGGTGGCGGCATCGCCATCGTCATCAGCCTGCTGGTGACCGCCGGTGTTGCCATGTGGGCCTGGCCCGCAGCGCTTCCGAGCCTGCTCGTGGCCGCCCTTGGCCTGGCGCTGGTGGCGGGTATCGGCTGGTGGGATGACCATCGGCCGCTTCCGGCCATGCGCCGCCTGATGGTGCATTTCATCGCCGCCGCGCTGCTGGCCGCGCTGGTCAGGGTGCATGGTGGCAGCTGGCTGCTGGCCGTGTTGGTCCTGCTGTTCACTGCCTCTCTGATCAACATCTGGAATTTCATGGATGGGATCAACGGCATGGCGGCCAGCCAGGCCGTTGTGGTGGCCCTGGGGCTGGCGCCGTTGCTGCCCTGGCCGTACTCGCTGGCGGCCATCGCGTTGGGCTTGGCATGCCTGGGCTTCCTGCCGTTCAACTTCCCACGGGCCCGGATCTTCATGGGCGATGTCGGAAGTGGCGCGCTGGGTTACGCGGTTGCGGCGGTGCTGGCACTGGCCAGTGTCAAGACCGACATCAACTGGATACTGCTGCTTGTGTCGGCATCGCCGTTCATTGTGGACGCGGGCTTCACACTGCTGGCGCGCATCATTTCAGGACAACGCTGGATGGAACCCCACACCCAGCATGTCTACCAGCGCGCGGTGCAGGCAGGAGCCAGTCACGCCCGGGTAACAGGGATGTACTTTGCTTTGGGCCTGTTCAGTATTACAGTGCTTAATGTCTGCTCCAACTTGCAGCCGAGGTGGGAGGCTGCCGTGGCGATCGCGTGGTTCATTGCGCTGAGCGTCCTCTGGCTCCTCCTGCGCAATGGATTGCGCCACCGAAAAGGAAATACCTGACTTATGGCTTCACCCTGGCGGGACAGAATCCTCGGCCTGATGCCGCGTTCGGCCATCGTCTGCCACGACCTGTTCATGGTCTGGGCATGCTGGCAGCTGCTGCATGCAGGGCGGTACTCGATCCTGGCCAACGCCCCCGAGCTCCCTCTCTGGAACGTCGACACCACGCTGGTGCTGCTGCTGCAGGGCCTGGTGTTCTGGCGCGTGGGCCTCTATCGGGGGCTGTGGCGGTTCGCCAGCGTCAGCGACCTGCTGAACATCTTCAAGGCCAGCTTCATCGGCATGGTGGCCATCGTGCTGGTGCTGATGTGGAAGCGCTTCGATGGCGTGCCGATGTCGGTGCTGGTGATCTATCCGTTCGCGCTGTCGGCGCTGCTGGGCGCGCCGCGCCTGCTGTACCGGGCCTGGAAGGACTACCAGGCGCTGCAGTCGGACTCATCCGCGCGTCGCGTGCTGATCCTGGGTGCCGGCCAGGCCGCCGAGACCCTGGTCCGTGACCTGCGCCGTTCAGGCAATTTCGAGCCGGTCGGCCTGCTGGACGATGCGCCGCACCTGCGCGGTGCCAAGCTGCAGGGCCTGCCGATCCTCGGCACCCTGGACGATGCGCCGACCGTGGTCCGTGAGACGGCGGCCAAGCTGCTGGTGATCGCCATCCCCTCGCTGGACGCCGCAGGCATGCAGCGGATCGTGGCCATCTGCGAAAGCACCGGCGTGCCGTTCCGCACCGTGCCCAAGCTCAGCGACATCCTGCAGGGCCAGTCGCTGCCGGGGCAGTTGAAGGAAGTGGCGATCGAGGATCTGCTCGGCCGCAAGCCGATCATGCCGGACTGGAACCTGATCCGTGGCTGGTTGGGCGGGCGTACGGTGATGGTCACCGGCGCTGGCGGCTCGATCGGCTCCGAGCTGTGCCGCCAGTGCGCGCGTCACGGTGCCGGTCGCATCATCCTGCTCGAGATCAGCGAGCTGCTGTTGCTGACCATCGAGGGTGAGCTGCGACGCAGCTTCCCGGACGTCGAGGTTGAAGCAGTGCTGGGCGATTGCGGCGACCCGGCGGTGATCCGCCATGCGCTGTCGCTGCATCCCGTCGACACTGCCTTCCATGCCGCCGCCTACAAGCATGTACCGGTGCTGGAGCGGCAGCTGCGCGAGGCGGTGCGCAACAACATCCTGGCCACAGAGAACGTGGCCCGCGCCTGCCTGGAAGCGCGCGTCGAGCACTTCGTGTTCATTTCCACCGACAAGGCCGTCGACCCGGTCAATGCGCTGGGCGCCAGCAAGCGCTATGCGGAAATGATCTGCCAGAGCCTGGACCAGAAGTCCACGCATACCCGTTTCGTCACGGTGCGCTTCGGCAACGTGCTGGCCTCGGCCGGCAGCGTGGTGCCACTGTTCCGCGAACAGATCCTGCGGGGTGGGCCGGTGACCGTCACCGACCCGGAAGTCAGCCGCTACTTCATGACCATCCCGGAGGCCTGCCAGCTGATCCTGCAGGCCGCCGCTTCGGCGTCGCACGGTGCGATCTATACCCTCGACATGGGCGAGCCGGTGCCGATCCGCGTACTGGCCGAGCAGATGATCCGCCTGGCCGGCAAGCAGCCGTACAAGGACATTCCGATCATCTACACCGGGCTGCGTCCGGGCGAGAAGCTGCACGAGACGCTGTTCTATTCGGACGAGGACTATCGTTCCACCGCGCACCCGAAGATTCTCGAGGCCGGTGTGCGCGCGTTCTCACGTGACCTGGTGCTGGGCAATGTTCCGCGCCTGCGCGATGCCGTGGCTGGTTACGACACCACCAGCATCCAGGAGATCCTGTTCGCGACAATGCCGGAGTTCTCGCCAATCGAACAGGATGCTTACATTTCATCCGCTAAAGTCGTGCCCTTTCCGGCACGTGAGGCCAACAGGCACCAATGAGCAAGCGAATTCGAAAGGCAGTTTTTCCAGTGGCAGGGCTCGGGACGCGCTTCTTGCCGGCAACCAAGACGGTTCCGAAGGAAATGTTGCCGATCATTGATCGTCCGCTGATCCAGTACGCGGTCGATGAGGCAATCGAAGCTGGTTGCGACACGCTGGTGTTCATCACCAACCGCTACAAGCATGCCGTGGCCGACTACTTCGACAAGGCTTACGAGCTGGAGCAGAAGCTCGAGCGCGCCGGCAAGCAGGAGCAGCTGGAGATGATCCGTCATGTGCTGCCCAATGGCGTGCGCGCGATTTTCGTGACCCAGGCCGAAGCACTGGGCCTGGGCCACGCGGTGCTGTGCGCCAAGGCCGTGATCGGCGACGAACCGTTCGCGGTGCTGCTGCCGGATGACCTGATCTGGAACCGCGGCGACGGCGCACTGAAGCAGATGGCCGACCTCAACGAGGCCAGTGGCGCCAGCGTCATCGCTGTTGAAGACGTGCCGCATGACAAGACCGCCAGCTACGGCATCGTTGCCACCGAGGCGTTCGATGGCCGCAAGGGCCGCATTTCGCAGATCGTGGAGAAGCCGAAGCCGGAGGACGCGCCCAGCGACCTGGCTGTGGTCGGCCGCTATGTGCTGAGCCCGAAGATCTTCGAGCTGCTGGAGCAGACCGGCAGCGGTGCCGGTGGCGAGATCCAGCTGACCGATGCGATCGCGCAGCTGCTGAAGACCGAAGAAGTCGATGCCTATCGTTTCGAGGGCACCCGCTTCGACTGTGGCACGCACCTGG
This sequence comes from Stenotrophomonas thermophila, assembly GCF_001499715.1. Taxonomy (NCBI): domain Bacteria; kingdom Pseudomonadati; phylum Pseudomonadota; class Gammaproteobacteria; order Lysobacterales; family Lysobacteraceae; genus Stenotrophomonas; species Stenotrophomonas thermophila. The sequence goes on from NZ_CVIW01000045.1 coordinate 28,277, forward strand.
GGCTGGTGGAGGCGACGATCCGCTTTGCGCTGGACAACCCGAAGCTGGCAGGGCCGGCGCGGGAGAAGCTGACGGCGATGTTGGCGGAATAAGGGTTTTATCAAGCGCTCCGTGCAGCGCCTTGATTGATACGTGATGGGCGGGGCGGGTGGGCCTTTGCAGGACACGCCGTAAACCCGTCCATGGGGGCTCGATCGCCGCATCCATGCGGCGAACGGTCCTGCAAAGGCCCACCCGCCCCGCCTGTCAGGTTTCCTGCGGGCGCGGACGGGCGGAATCAAAGGCAGAAGCACAAGCACAAGCAAAAAAGGCAGCCATAGGCTGCCTTTTTTGCTTGTTGGGGTCGGATCCCTTTGCGTAGCAAAGGGCTCTGACCTCAGCTCTTGATCCTGCCTTTGCTCACCCTTCCGCCGCGCGGAATGATGGATGGCGCGGGTGGATGAGGCTGACCGGGACTGTCAGCGGCATGGATGCCGCTGCCAAGCCCCCATGGGTGAGGGCGCTTTGCTTGCGAAGCACTGCTTCGCAAGCGCCCGGATGCACAGCCGCCAGCGGCTGGGCCGGACCGCGGAGCGGGGTTCACAGCGTGTCCCGGGCAGTCTCACCCACCCGGGCCCCACAGCCAACCAGCAATCAGCCGGCAACGCTCTGAACCTTACAGCGCCTCGAAAATTCCCGCCGCGCCCATGCCGGTGCCGATGCACATGGTCACCATGCCGTACTTCTGCTGGCGACGACGCAGGCCGTGCAGCAGGGTCGCGGTACGGATCGCGCCGGTCGCGCCCAGCGGGTGGCCCAGGGCAATCGCGCCGCCCAGCGGGTTGACCTTGCTCGGGTCCAGGCCGCAATCGCGGATCACCGCCAGCGACTGCGCGGCGAAGGCTTCGTTGAGCTCGATCCAGTCCAGCTGGTCCTGGGTCAGGCCGGCCTGCTTCAGTGCCTTCGGGATCGCGGCGATCGGGCCGATGCCCATCACTTCCGGGCGCACGCCGGCCACCGAGAAGCTGACGAAACGCGCCAGCGGGGTCAGGCCGTAGTCCTTGATCGCCTGTTCCGAGGCCAGCAGCACGGCACCGGCGCCATCGCTCATCTGCGACGAGTTGCCAGCAGTGACGGTGCCGCCGAACTGGCCGTTACGGAACACCGGGCGCAGCTTGGCCAGGCCTTCAGCCGAGGAATCCGGGCGCGGGCCTTCGTCGGTGTCGGCGATCTTGTTGCGGGTGATGATGCGCTGGCCGTCGGCCAGGTCCGGCAGGTGCGAGACGATCTCGTACGGGCTGATCTCGTCCTTGAACTCGCCGTTCTGGATCGCGGCCATGGCCTTCTGGTGCGAGGCGAGGGCGAAGGCGTCCTGGTCTTCACGCGAGACCTTCCACTCTTCGGCGACCTTCTCGGCAGTGATGCCCATGCCGTAGGCGATGGCCACGTGGTCGTTGTCGAACACGCTCGGCGCCATGGCGATCTTGTTGCCCATCATCGGCACCATCGACATCGACTCGGTGCCACCGGCCAGCATCAGGTCGGCGTTGCCCAGGCGGATCGCGTCGGCGGCCTGCGCCACGGCCTGCAGGCCGGAGGAGCAGAAGCGGTTCACGGTCTGCGCGGCGATGGTGTTTGGCAGGCCAGCCAGCAGCACGCCGATGCGCGCCACGTTCATGCCCTGCTCGGCTTCGGGCATGGCGCAGCCGATGATCGCGTCATCGATGCGGTTGACGTCCACGCCCGGGGCCTGGGCGACGACGCTGCGCAGCACGTGCGCAAGCATGTCGTCGGGGCGGGTGTTGCGGAACATGCCCTTGGGCGCCTTGCCCACCGGGGTGCGGGTGGCGGCGACGATGTAGGCGTCCTGGATTTGCTTGGTCATTGCAGTGATCTCTTGAATTTTTTAGCCGGAGTGCCGACCAACGGTCGGCACCCACCGGAAGCAGGGATGGGCGATCAGTTACGCAGCGGCTTGCCGGTCTTCAGCATGTGCGCGATGCGAGCCTGGGTCTTTTCCTGCTGGGCCAGTTCGACGAAGTGCTTGCGCTCCAGGGTCAGCAGCCACTCTTCGTCGACCAGGGTGCCGCGGTCGACCTTGCCGCCGCACAGCACGGTGGCGATGCGCTCGGCGATCTCGTAGTCGTACGGGCTGATGAAGCGGCCTTCCAGCATGTTGACCAGCATCATCTTGAAGGTGGCGATGCCCACGTCACCGGCGACCTGGATGCGGCGTGCCGGCAGCGGCGGGCGGTAGCCGGCTTCGGCCAGGGCGCGTGCTTCGGCCTTGGCGATGTGCAGCGCCTCGTAGCTGTTGAACACCACCTTGTCGGTGCTGCGCAGCAGGCCCAGCTCCTTGGCGTTGACCGCCGAGTTGGACACCTTGGCCATCGCCACGGTCTCGAAGGTCTTCTTCAGTTCGGCGAACACGTCGCCGCCCGGGCCCGCGGCCTGCGAGGCACGCACGGCCAGTTCCTTCAGGCCGCCACCGGCCGGCAGCAGGCCGACACCGGCCTCGACCAGGCCGATGTAGCTTTCCAGGAAGGCCACGGTCTTGGCGCTGTGCATCTGGAACTCGCAGCCGCCGCCAAGGGCCAGGCCACGCACGGCGGCCACCACCGGCACCAGCGAGTACTTGATGCGCTGGCTGGTGCGCTGGAAGTTGGCGACCATTTCTTCGAACTGGTCGACCTTGCCGGCCTGCAGCAGGCCGAGCGCACCGGCCAGGTCGGCACCGGCGGAGAAGGGTTCCTTCTGCTGCCAGATCACCAGGCCCTGGAAGTCCTTCTCGGCGCGGCTCACGCATTCCTGCAGGCCATCCAGCACCTGGTCGGACACGGTGTTCATCTTGGTCTTGAAGCTGACCACGGCGATGCCGTCACCGTCGTGCCACATGCGCAGGCCGTCGTTCTCGAACACGGTTTCGCCCGGCGCGAACTGCTCGCCCAGCAGCGGATCCGGGAAGCGCTGGCGCTGGTACACCGGCAGCGACGAACGCGGCAGCTTGGCGTTGCGCGACGGGCTGTAGCTGCCTTCGGCGGCGTGCACACCGTCGCGGCCATCGAACACCCAATCCGGCAGCGGGGCGCTGCTCATGCTCTTGCCGGCCACGATGTCATCGGCGATCCACTGTGCCACCTGCTTCCAGCCGGCAGCCTGCCAGGTCTCGAACGGGCCCAGCGACCAGCCGTAACCCCAGCGGATGGCCAGATCGACGTCGCGCGCGGTCTCGGCGATGTCGGCCAGGTGGTAGGCGCTGTAGTGGAACAGGTCGCGGAAGGTCGCCCACAGGAACTGCGCCTGCGGGTGCTGGCTTTCGCGCAGCTTGGCGAACTTCTCGGCCGGGTTCTTGATCTTCAGGATCTCGACCACTTCCGGCGCGGCAGCGCGATCGGCCGGGCGGTAGTCCTGCTTCTCCAGGTCCAGCACCACGATGTCCTTGCCGACCTTGCGGAAGATGCCGGCGCCGGTCTTCTGGCCCAACGCGCCCTTGGAAATCAGCGCGTCCAGCCACTTCGGCGACTTGAAGAATTCATGCCACGGGTCGTTCGGCAGGGTGTCGCCCATGGTCTTGATGACGTGGGCCATGGTGTCCAGGCCGACCACGTCCGAGGTGCGGTAGGTGGCCGACTTCGGGCGGCCGACCAGCGGGCCGGTCAGGCCGTCCACTTCATCGAAACCCAGGCCGAACTGCTGGGTGTGGTGGATGGTGGACAGGATCGAGAACACGCCGATGCGGTTGCCGATGAAGTTCGGGGTGTCCTTGGCGTACACCACGCCCTTGCCCAGGGTGGTGACCAGGAACTCTTCCAGGCCTTCAAGCACGGCGGCGTCGGTGGTGGTGGCCGGGATCAGCTCGGCCAGGTGCATGTAGCGCGGCGGGTTGAAGAAGTGCACGCCGCAGAAGCGGTGGCGCAGCTGTTCGGGCAGCACGTCGGCCAGCTTGTTGATGCCCAGGCCCGAGGTGTTGGAGGCCAGCACCGCGTGGTCGGCCACGAACGGCGCAATCTTCTTGTACAGGTCCTGCTTCCAGTCCATGCGCTCGGCGATGGCCTCGATGATCAGGTCGCAGTCCTTCAGCTGCTCCAGGCCGGAGTCGTAATTGGCCGGGGTGATGGCTTCGGCCAGCGACTTGCTGGCCAGCGGCGCCGGGCTCAGCTTGCCCAGGTTGGCGATCGCCTTCAGCACGATGCCATCGGCCGGACCTTCCTTCGCAGGCAGGTCGAACAGCACGGTGTCGACGCCGGCGTTGGTGAGGTGGGCGGCGATCTGGGCACCCATGACGCCGGCACCCAGCACGGCGGCGCGGCGGACTAGCAGGGAATTGGACATGGTGTAGGGCCTTTGTTGGTCAGCAGTTACTGGGTGGAATCAAAGGGAAGCGGGCAGGGCGCTGGCACGTGCAGCGGCGCGGAAGCCGGCTTCGGCGAAATGGATCAGTTCGTGGGCGGCATGGGCACGATGCGCCGCTTCGGTGACACCGGCGGGACGCTTGATCAGCCCGAAGTCGGCCATGGCATAGGTGAGCGAGCCGGCCAGGAAGTCCAGGCGCCAGTACAGCTCTTCCTTGCTCAGGCCGGGCACGCACTCGCCGATGGCCTTGCCGAACGCACGCAGCACGTGGCCGTAGTGGTCGGACAGGAACTTGCGCAGGTTGTCGTTCTTCTCGGCGTAGGCGCGGGCGATCACGCGCACGAAGGCGCCGCCGTTCTGGCGGTCCTGGGCCAGCGCCAGCGCCGGTTCGACGAAGGCGGCCAGCACCGGGCGCAGTTCGCCGGGGTGTTCGCTGCGGGCCCGCTCCAGCTGCGCCAGGCGCGCGCCGGTCATCTCGTCCATGCGGCGGCGGAAGACCTCATTGACCAAGTTTTCCTTGGAACCGAAGTGGTAGTTGACTGCGGCGATGTTGACGTCGGCCTGGCTGGTCACCTGGCGCAGCGAGGTGCCGGCGAAGCCGTGCTGGGCGAACAGCTCCTCGGCCGCGCCGAGGATCCGGTCCTTGGTCGAGAAGTGGGCGGGCTTGGCCATCGGCGGGCAGACCTTAATCAAACGATTGTTTGATACTAGGACCAGACGGTAGCGCATGGCATTTTGCAGTGCAGCAAAATCGGCCGCTCCGGTCAGATTTCACTCAGGTGGGTGAATGGGCGCGAATGGTAGTGGCGGCCGCTGGCCGGCAACCTCGGGCAGCCCAGGGGCGCCTGCCTGCCGGCCAGCGGCCGGCACTACCATGCTGCCGCTTTATCTTTTACAATTCGCCTACGTTTATCAGGCTAAGCCCGCGTCCCGACGCGGGTTTTTTTCATGTTACCCTTCGGGCCATCAGCGGCCCGATTCCATTGGAGACATCCCATGGCGCTGGAGCGCACCCTTTCGATCATCAAGCCGGACGCCGTTGCCAAGAACGTCATCGGCGAAATCTACGCCCGCTTCGAGAAGGCCGGCCTGAAGGTCGTGGCCGCCAAGTACAAGCAGCTGTCGCGCCGTGAAGCCGAAGGCTTCTATGCCGTGCACCGCGAGCGTCCGTTCTTCAACGCGCTGGTCGAGTTCATGATCTCCGGCCCGGTGATGATCCAGGCCCTGGAAGGCGAGAACGCCGTCCTGGCCCACCGCGACCTGCTGGGCGCCACCAACCCGAAGGAAGCCGCGCCGGGCACCATCCGCGCCGACTTCGCCGAATCCATCGATGCCAACGCCGCACACGGCTCGGACTCGGTCGAGAATGCCGCGATTGAGATCGCCTACTTCTTCGCCGCCACCGAAGTCGTCTCGCGCTGAGAGTAATGCCGTGAACGAGGTCGTACAGTCCCCCGCCATCCAGCCGCTGCCGAAGTCGGCACCTACGGCTGGCAAGCAGAACCTGCTCGACCTCGATCGCGCGGGCCTGGAGAAGTTTTTCGTCGAGGTTCTCGGCGAGAAGAAGTTCCGTGCCCATCAGGTGATGAAGTGGATCCACCATCGCTACGTCACCGATTTCGATGAAATGACCGACCTCGGCAAGGTCCTGCGCGCCAAGCTGCAGGCCCATGCCGAGGTGCTGGTTCCGAACATCGTGTTCGACAAGCCGTCCGCCGACGGCACCCACAAGTGGTTGCTGGCGATGGGCGTGGATGGCAAGAACGCCATCGAGACCGTGTACATCCCGGACAAGACCCGCGGCACGTTGTGCGTGTCCTCGCAGGTCGGTTGCGGCCTGAACTGCACGTTCTGCTCCACCGCCACCCAGGGCTTCAACCGTAACCTGACCACCGCCGAGATCATCGGCCAGGTGTGGGTTGCCGCACGCCACCTGGGCAACGTGCCGCACCAGATGCGCCGCCTCACCAACGTGGTGATGATGGGCATGGGCGAGCCGCTGATGAATTTCGACAACGTCGTGCGCGCCATGAGCGTGATGCGCGACGACCTGGGCTACGGCCTGGCCAACAAGCGCGTGACCCTGTCGACCTCCGGCCTGGTGCCGCAGATCGACCGCCTGTCTGCCGAAAGCGACGTGTCGCTGGCGGTGTCGCTGCATGCGCCGAACGACGCACTGCGCGAGACGCTGGTGCCGCTCAACAAGAAGTACCCGATCGCCGAGCTGATGGCCTCGTGCGCACGCTACCTGCGCGCCAACAAGCGCCGCGAATCGGTCACCTTTGAATACACCCTGATGAAGGGCATCAACGACAAGCCCGAGCACGCCCGCGAGCTGGCCCGCCTGATGCGCCAGTTCGACAACGCGGTGCAGGCCAAGGATTCGGGCAAGGTCAACCTGATCCCGTTCAATCCGTTCCCGGGCACCCGCTACGAGCGTTCCGAGGAGGCCAACATCCGCGCCTTCCAGAAGATCCTGCTCGACAGCAACGTGCTGACGATGGTCCGCCGCACCCGTGGCGACGACATTGACGCCGCCTGTGGCCAGCTCAAGGGCCAGGTGATGGACCGCACCCGCCGCCAGGCGGAGTTCAACAAGACGCTGCAGGCGGGGAAGGGGAGCGATGCCGCGGCCTGACCGCCTCTGGCTCGCGCTTCTCGCAGGCGTGCTGGCCGTTGCGGTCGGCGGCTGCAAATCCCAACCCAAGGCCAAGCTGGGCCCCAGCGAAGCACCGGTCTATTCGGTGCGCGATCCGGACAGCGTGCGGCGCCAGGTGCGCCTGCAGGATCTGTTGGCGCTGGCTGCCCGTGACATGCAGGTCGGCAACCTGGATGCGGCCGAACGCAAGGCGCGCGAGGCGCTGAAGCTGGCGCCCGACTCGCCGGATGCGCTGGTGCTGCTGGCCGGCATCGATGAGCGCCGTGGCCGGAGCCAGCAAGCGGGCGAGAGCTTCCGCAGGGCGGCCGAACAGGCGCCGCAGCGCGGTGACATCCTCAACAATTACGGGGCGTGGCTGTGCCAGCAGGGGCGGCCGGCCGAGTCGCTGGCGTGGTTCGATCGAGCGCTGCAGGCGCCGGGCTACGCCACACCGGCCGAATCCCAGGCCAATGCGGGCAGCTGTGCACTGGACGCTGGCCAACTTGAACGTGCCGAAGGCGACCTGCGCGCGGCGCTGTCGGTGCTGCCGGGAAACCCGGTCGCGCTCGAGGCGATGGCCCAGCTCAGCTTCCGCCAGGGCCGCTTCATGGAGGCGCGGGCCTTCGCCGAACGTAGGATTGCGGCTGCACCCGCAACGCGTTCCGTGTTACAACTTGCGTCTCAAATCGAAGCGCGGCTGGGTGATCGGGCGGCATCTGATCGCTATCTTCAGCGGATTCGACAGGAATTTCCGCAGGAAGCGGGCTCCTAACTCCAGGGTTGATGCATTGTGATTGATGACCAGACTGTGAGCGCTCTCGAGACTGCGGCCGGCTGCGGCACCCGCCTGCGCCAGGCCCGCGAGGCGGCCGGACTGACCCTCGAAGATGTCGGCTCGCGCCTGCGCATGCCGGTCCAGGTGGTCAGGTCGCTGGAAGAAGAACAATGGCAGAAGCTTGGCGCGCCGGTGTTCGTGCGCGGCCAGCTGCGCAGCTACGCGCGGCTTCTGGACGTGGACGTGGGAGAGCTGCTGGAGCAGGCCCAGGTCGGCCCGGTGGTGCCGCCTACCCTGGTCAGCCATACCCATACCCCGCGTGCGCGCCGCATTGCCGAGAATCTCGGCCGTCGTGTGCTGTACGTCGGCATCACCGCGGTGCTGGCAGTGCCGGTGTGGTTCGCCACCCGTGGTCATTTCGATGGCAGTGCGACGCCGTCGCCGAACACCGCCTCGCTGGACGCGATTCCGGCCGCCGTGCCGGTGGCCCCCTCTGCCGCCGGCGTCGAGCCGGCCGCGGTGGCGGACGTGGCGAGCGCTCCGGCCAGCAAGCCGGCCGCCACTCCGTACGTGGCCTCGCTGGCCCCGGTGCCGCGTCCAGCCCCGGCACCGGCCGCTGCCGCCAATACGCTGGACATGCAGTTCAGTGGCGACAGCTGGGTCGATATCGGCGGCCCGGACGGCAGCACTGTCGAGAAGGCGCTGATCAAATCCGGCGAGAGCCGCAGCTTCACGCCGGGCCAGGTGACCCGGGTGACCCTGGGCAACGCCTCGGCGGTCCAGGTTCAGCAGAACGGCGCTATCGTCGATCTGACCCCCTACCAGCGAGCCAACGTGGCACGCTTTCAGGTATCCTCTGAAGGCTCCGTAGTCCCGGTTTCGCACTGAGGCGCGGTTTCACCACCTTCGATTAATTCCAATGGTCCCTCCCGATGGGCGGGGCGAGAGTACGCATGGCGATCGACGATCTGCTCGACGAGCACGAACAAAGTGAACGCGTCCGCAGCTGGCTGCGGAAGAATGGCGCCAGCATCCTCGGTGGCGTGGTCATCGCCATCGGTGCCATTGCCGGCTGGCAGTGGTACCAGAAGGATCAGGGCGGCAAGCTGGCCTCGGCCAATGTCGAGTACCAGAAGGCGCTCGTTGGCCTGCAGCAGAACAAGCTCGACGACGCCGCCAAGGCGGTCAAGGCGCTCGAAGCCGGCCCGTCCAGCATCTACGGCGACCTGGCGGCGCTGCAGCTGGCCAAGGCCCAGGTCGACGCCGGCAAGAACGAAGAAGCCCTGGCTACCCTGCGCGGCGTGAAGGTTGAAGGTGACCTGCAGCGCGTGGTCGACCAGCGCGTGGCCCGCCTGCTGGTGGCCACCGGCAAGAGCGACGAAGCGATCAAGCTGCTGGGCAGCGCCACCGACAGCAGCAGCCTGGAAATCCATGGCGATGCGCTGATGGCGCAGGGCAAGCGCGATGAGGCCCGTGCACAGTACGAGAAGGCGCTGAAGACGCTGGACGTGGCAGCGCCGCAGCGGCGCCTGCTGGAAACCAAGGTTATGGACGCCGGCGGCACCGTCGCCGCCCCTGCGGAGTCGGTTTGATGAGTCAGAAGGTCATGATCACCCGCGTCGCCACCGTGCTCCTGATGGGCATGGCCCTGACCGGCTGCAGCACCATGAAGGGCTGGTTCGCCGGCAAGGACGCGGCCGCGAAGAAGGCACAGGAACCGGCTGAGCTGGTCAAGTTCGAGCCGACCCTGAAGGTCAACAAGGCCTGGTCGGTCAACCTCGGCAAGGGCGAGCGCCGCATCGGCGTGCGCCAGGGCCCGGCCGTGGCCAACGGCCACGTGTTCGCTGCGGCGATCACCGGTGGCGTGCACGCCATCGACCTGCAGACCGGCAAGAAGGTCTGGACCTGGGAGCCGCAGAAGGAAAAGAAGAAGGCCAAGCTGCGCCTGTCCGGTGGCCCGGGTGTCGGTGAGAACCTGGTCGTGATCGGCACGCTCGATGGCCAGGTCATCGCGCTGGACATCAACGACGGCAGCGAAAAGTGGCGCGCCCGTGTTCCGGGTGAAGTCATCGCCGCGCCGGCCATCGCCCAGGGCGCGGTCTACGTGCGCAGCAACGACGGCCGTATCACTGCGTTCGATGCCGGCAACGGCACCCAGAAGTGGTTCAACCCGAGCGAGCTGCCGGCGCTGACCGTGCGTGGCAACGCACCGGTGGTGACCGGCCCGGGCGTGCTGTTCATCGGCAAGGACGAGGGCGCGGTTGCCGCCCTGGCCCAGCAGGATGGCCGCACCCTGTGGGAACAGAATGTGGGCAACGGTGAAGGCCGTACCGAGCTGGAGCGCATGGCCGATGTGGACGGCGCGCCGGTGCTGGATGGCAACACCCTGTTCGTGAGCAGCTTCAAGAACCAGACGATGGCCATTGAAGGCCCGACCGGTCGCCCGCTGTGGGCGCGCGACCACGGCGGTGCGGGTGGCGTGGCGGTGTCGTCGGGCAATGTGTTCGTGACCGACAACAAGGGCGGCGTGTTCGGCCTGGACAAGGCCAGCGGCGCAGCCATGTGGTCGCAGACGGCACTGGCCCGTCGCTCGCTGACCGGCCCGGCGCTGCATGGCGACTACGTCGTGGTCGGCGACTACAAGGGATACGTGCACTGGTTGCAGGCCTCCGATGGTGCGATGGCGGCACGGGCAAAGAGCGGTGGTGATGCCCTGCTGGCCCAGCCGGTCGTCGCAGACGGGGTGCTGCTGGTGCAGAACGTGGATGGCAAGCTGACCGCCTTCCGGTTGGCAAATTAATACGGAGTACTCGCGATGCTGCCTTTGGTCGCCCTGGTTGGACGGCCGAATGTCGGCAAGTCGACCATTTTCAATGCGTTGACCCGCACCCGTGACGCCCTGGTCCATGACCAGCCCGGCGTCACCCGTGATCGCAACTACGGCGTCTGCCGCCTCGACGAGGACAATCATTTCCTCGTCGTGGATACCGGCGGTATTGCCGGTGAGGACGAAGGCCTGGCCGGTGCCACCCCCCGCCAGGCGCGTGCGGCGGCTGCCGAAGCGGACCTGATCCTGTTCGTCGTCGATGCCCGCGAGGGCACCTCGGCGCTGGACGACGAGATCCTGGCGTGGCTGCGCAAGCTGTCGCGCCCGACGCTGCTGCTGATCAACAAGATCGACGGTACCGACGAGGACAGCGTCCGCTCCGAGTTCGCCCGCTACGGTTTCGGCGAAATGCTGACCGTCTCGGCCGCGCATCGCCAGGGCCTGGACGACCTGCTGGACGAAGTGATCCAGCGCCTGCCGGAAGAAGGTAGCGGCGAAGAGCTGGACAACGATCCGAACCGCATCCGCATCGCCTTCGTCGGCCGCCCGAACGTGGGCAAGTCGACCCTGGTCAACCGCATCCTCGGCGAGGAGCGCATGATCGCCTCCGACGTGCCGGGCACCACCCGCGACTCGATCGCAGTGGACCTGGAGCGCGACGGTCGCGAATACCGCCTGATCGATACCGCCGGCCTGCGCCGTCGCTCGCGCGTGGACGAGGTCGTCGAGAAGTTCTCGGTGGTCAAGACCATGCAGTCGATCGAGCAGTGCCAGGTGGCCGTGCTGATGCTCGACGCCACCGAAGGCGTGACCGACCAGGACGCCACCGTGCTCGGTGCCGTGCTCGACGCCGGCCGCGCGCTGGTGATCGCCATCAACAAGTGGGATGGCCTGACCGAGTACCAGCGCGAACAGGCTGAAACCATGCTGTCGCTCAAGCTGGGCTTCGTGCCTTGGGCCGAATCGGTGCGCATTTCGGCCAAGCACGGCTCGGGCCTGCGCGAGCTGTTCCGTGCGGTGCACCGCGCGCACGAATCGGCCAACAAGACCTTCACCACCAGCGAAGTGAACAAGGCCTTGGAAGTGGCCTACGAGACCAACCCGCCGCCGACCATCCGCGGCCATGTCTCCAAGCTGCGCTACGTGCATCCGGCCGGTTCCAACCCGCCGACCTTCATTGTGCACGGCACCCGCCTGAAGGAACTGCAGGAGTCGTACAAGCGCTACCTGGAGAACTTCTTCCGCAAGCGCTTCAAGCTGATCGGAACGCCAGTGAGCTTCATCTTCCGCGAGGGTACCAACCCGTACGAGGGCAAGAAGAACGTCCTCACCGAGCGGCAGATCAAGTCCAAGCGGCGCTTGATGAAGCACGTCAAGGGCAAGTGATTCACGGGAAGGCGGCCGCAGGGCCGCCTTTCTTGTCTGTGGTAGTGCCGGCCGCTGGCCGGCAACCCGATGATGCCTGGCGTGTTCACGAGGTTGCCGGCCAGCGGCCGGCACTACCTCTACGTCAACAGTCCTCAATCATGGCGAACTGTTGCGACGAGCGCGGCAATGCGGCAACGCGCATGGGGCGCTGCGGGGCGCGGCCATCATCGATTCGGACAGCTGTGCCTGCCCCGTGAGGCTTGCCCAGACCAGGGTGGTAGCCAGTACTCCTGCCAGGTACGCCACCGATACCGCGCCGATCACCAGACCCGCGGCATGCTCCAGCCACGGAAGCAATCGGCAACACCCCTCTGCCCGGCGCGGGTGGCTGCCAAGCCACGCCATCAGCAGGCCGAGCGACAGCGCGACGCCGGCCAGGCAGGCCACGTAAGCGGCCTTGGTATCCATGTCGGCAACGAGGCCGCTGACCAGGGCTGCAACCGCGGACTGCAGCGTCCAGTTGTTGATGCTGGCGAGCGCCGACAGGCATCCAGCCTCGGCATGCGGCCAACGGGAGCGGGCCTTCAGGCCCCAGGGCATCTGCAGGGAAAGCGGAGAGAGGGAGGTCAGCCCGGCGTCGCGCAGGCACATGCCCGCCAGGCGCAGCAGCAACAGGCAGCCCGCGCACTCCATCGCCAGCGTCCACAGGCCGCGGTTTCCCAGCATGCCCGCCGCAACGAAGGCCGTGGCGCAGATGATGCCCGTGCCGATGGCGATACCGAACGATGCGGCCGCGGCGGCGTGCCCGCCAGCGCCCATCGCGGTGCGCAGGATCTTCGCGTGATTCGACGCAGGCAGGAGCATGGCGAAGCCGTACAGCACCGCGACGATGAAGAACTGCTGCACGAAAACCTGCCACCAAACTACAGAAAGTGCCAAGTGTGGGCCGCGGTGGATGCGCCGTATTGAATGCTATTGCGACAGGCGCGAATTACCGGCATCAGCCCAGCCACAGCGACACGGCGATCCATAGCGCCAGCGCAACCATCAGGAGCCCTGCGGCCCGTTCCAGCCAGGGCAGGGCACGCGCGAATCGACCGAGCACCCACGGGTGGCCGACCAGCGCGGCAACCAGCAGATCCCATAGCAGGACGATGCCGAACATCCACGCGCCATAGAAGAACTTCGTTGCGGCGCTGGCCTGCGGACCGTTGAGCATTGCCGCCAGCGTTGCGTAGAACAGCGCATTCTTCGGGTTCAGCAGCGCAGACAGGGCGCCCAGCCCAGCCGCCCTCCACCATCCGTGGGCACCACCCGCTGGCGATCCGTCGGCAGCTTCAGGTGCCTGCAACGTCGTCGAACCCGCATGGCGCAGGAACAGCGTGCCGAGGTACAGCAGGAACCCGCAGCCCGCCAACTGCACCGCGATGAACCCTGCGCTGCCTGGGCGCAGCATGGCCGTTCCGGTGAAAGCGGCCACGATGAAGACGCCATTGCCGAGGGCGATGCCTGCGCAGGCGCCACTGGCGGTGCGCCAGCCAGAGGCGATCGCAGTGCGCGCAACAAGGAAGAAGTCGGGGCCGGGTGAGAGCAGGGCGAGAAAATGTACGGTGGCGATGACCAGGAACTGTTCCATCGGGTCCGGCGGCGGCTGGCGGGGGCGCCAGTGTGGGGATGCGCCGCGCGATGGTATTGAACGTTATTGCAGGCTCAGCGCCGGTACTGGCCCGGGGTCGCACCGGCGTGGGCCTTGAAGACCCGCTGGAAATGGCTCTGGTCGGCGAACCCCAATGCATGGGCGACCACGGCCAGTGCCTGCCCTTCGCACAGCCGCCGCCGGGCCTCCTGGATGCGCTGGTCGATCTGCCAGGCGTGCGGGGTCAGGCCCGTGGCACGCCGGAAGGCGCGGATCAGCTGGTAGCGGCTCATGCCTGCCAGCGATGCCAGCTCCTGCAGGGCCGGGGTGTGTTCGAGCCGCTGGCGCAGAACGTCCATCACCGGCTGCAGCCGCTGCTGTAATGCGGCATCTTCAGGCGGGCCAGCGACGGCTACACCATCGTGTTCATCCAGATCGCCGACGAACGCGATCAGGGCCGCTTCCTTGACGCTGAGCGGATCGTCGGAGAACAGCGTCTGGTTGAGCTGGCAGTACTGCTGGTAGCGCGCGCGATGGTTGGAAATCCGGATCGGTTCCTGCTGCCAGTCGGGTTCGGGCAGGTCGTCATACTCGGCGCGAACCTCGGCCATCCAGCGCGCGTCCAGATGCAGCATCTGGTAGCTCCAGACCTGGCCGGGCAGGGGGTTGCAGGCATGCACGCGGCCTGCAGGTACGCCGACCAGACTGCCGGGCTGCAGCAGGCGCGGTCCTTCTGCGGCGCCGGTGAACACGCTGCTGCCGGCGTCCACGGCGCCGATCGAGAAGGTGTCATGGCTGTGCGGGCGATGGCAGGCGCGGCTGTCGCACGCCCGTCGGCTTTCGACGAAGGGCATGCGCGGGTCACGCCAGAATTCGGTGGCAGAGCGCATGCAGCGGTTCCGGGATGCAGGGGGTGACGCCCGCATGGTGCCACGTTCGGGGCAGGGCACGTCGAGGGTGTCTGCGCGATAATGCCGCCATGAGCATCCAAGAGCTTTCCCCCGCGCAGGCACGCGAGCGCCTGGCCCATGGCGCGGTGCTGATCGATGTGCGCGAAGCGCACGAACGGGCCGGCGGGATGGCCGAGGGCGCGCGCGGCGTGGCCAAGGGCGAGCTGCAGGCCGACCCGGCCGCACACCTGCCGCGGCACGACCAGGAGATCCTGCTGATCTGCCAGAGCGGCAAGCGCTCGGCCGATGCCGCGCAGTTCCTGCTGCAGGCCGGCTACACCCACGTCGCTTCCGTGACCGGCGGCACCGTGGCCTGGCGCAAGCAGTCGCTGCCGCTGGTGCAGCCGCTGGCCAGCGCTGCCGACCGCGATTTCTACGACCGTTATTCGCGCCACCTGCTGCTGCCGCAGGTGGGCGAGGCCGGCCAGCGCCGGCTGCAGCAATCGCGCGTGCTGGTGCTGGGTGCGGGCGGCCTTGGTGCGCCGGCCGGCTTCTATCTGGCCGCCGCCGGGGTAGGGCACCTGCGCTTCGCCGACCACGACCGCGTGGAGCGCAGCAACCTGCATCGGCAGATCGTGCATACCGAAGCCAGCGTCGGCCAGCTGAAGGTCGATTCGGCGCGCGAGCGGCTGCTGGCGCTCAACCCCTCGATCGAGGTCGAGGCGGTGCCGGAGCGGGTCACCTCCGAGAACGTGGATGCATTGCTGGACGGCGTGGACGTGGTGCTGGACGGCTCGGACAACTTCCCGCTGCGCTACCTGCTCAACGACGCCTGCATCAAGCATGCCAAACCGCTGGTGTATGCCGCCATCGAGCGCTTTGACGGCCAGGTCAGCGTGTTTGACGCCGGCCGCCAGCGCGGCGTGGCGCCGTGCTACCGCTGCCTGTTCCCCGAGCCGCCACCGCCGGAGTTCGCGCCGAACTGTTCCGAGGCCGGGGTGCTGGGTGTGCTGCCCGGCCTGGCCGGCGTGCTGCAGGCCATCGAGGTGCTGAAGCTGCTGCTGGGCATCGGTGAGCCGCTGGTGGGGCGGCTGCTGCGCTTCGATGCGCTGGGCATGCGCTTCCGCGAGACCGGCATCCGGCCGGACCCGCATTGCCCGGTGTGCGCGCCGGGCATGCCGTTCCCGGGGTATATCGATTACGTCGCGTTTTGTCGGGGCGGGTAACAGCGTCGGGGCGTTATCCACGCATGGCGTGGATCTACCGGGGCGCGGCGGCTGTGCGTCATCCACGCATGGCGTGGATCTACTGTAGAGCCGAGCCCATGCTCGGCTGCTTCTGGCCTCGGCACGAAGAGCAGCCGCGTGGGCTCGGCTCTACAGCGACTTGCAACGGTTTCGGGATGATGCCGGGGCGGGCGCCCATCATCGTTCCACCTCCAAGACAATCCGGCGCAACATGCGTGCTATTGCCGTCATCGGCATTGCTCTATTGTTGAACTCGATTCTGGATCTTGGGGAAAACACCGCATGGCGGTAGAAGCAGCGACCAGCGAGCTGGTCAAGGTCGTCGCCCTGTTGGGCGCGGCGGTGGTGATGGTGCCTTTGTTCCGCCGGGCCGGCCTGGGCTCGGTGCTGGGCTACTTCGCTGCCGGCCTGGCGATCGGACCGTTCGGACTGGGCTGGTTCTCCGACCCGCAGGCGATCCTGCATACCGCCGAACTCGGCGTGGTGATGTTCCTGTTCGTGATCGGCCTGGAAATGCGGCCCTCGCACCTGTGGAGCCTGCGCAAGGAGATCTTCGGGCTGGGCACGCTGCAGATCGTCACCTGTGCGCTGGTGCTGACCAGCATCGCCAAGCTGTTCGGCCTGCCGTGGCAGGTGGCCTTCATCGGCGCCACCGGCTTTGTGCTCACCTCCACCGCAGTGGTGATGCAGCTGTTGGCCGAGCGCGGCGACATCGCACTGCCGTCGGGGCAGAAGATCGTCTCCATCCTGCTGTTCGAAGACCTGCTGATCGTCCCGTTGCTGGCGCTGGTGGCCTGGATGGCGCCGGGCGCGGGCAGTGCCGATGGCGAGGGTTCGCGCTGGCTGTCGGTGGTGATCGGCGTCGGTGCCATCGTCGGCCTGGTGCTGGTCGGCCGCTTCCTGCTCAATCCGCTGTTCCGCGTGCTGGCCGAATCGAAGGCGCGCGAGGTGATGACCGCCGCCGCGCTGCTGGTGGTGCTGGGTGCGGCACTGCTGATGCAGCTGTCCGGCCTGTCGATGGCGATGGGCGCGTTCCTGGCCGGCGTGCTGCTGAGCGAATCGACCTTCCGCCACCAGATCGAAGCGGACATCGAACCGTTCCGCGGCATCCTGCTCGGCCTGTTCTTCCTCAGCGTCGGCATGGCGCTGGACCTGGGCGTGGTGGCTGGCAACTGGCAGCTGATCCTCGGCCTGGTGCTGGCGTTGATGGCGGCCAAGGCGCTGTGCATCTACGTGGTCGCGCGCATCATGGGCAGCGACCACGCGCAGGCGCTGGACCGTGGCGTGCTGATGGCGCAGGGCGGCGAGTTCGCCTTCGTGCTGTTCTCCGCCGCCGCCTCGGCCGGCGTGATCAACCTGGAGATCAATGCCAACTTCACTGCCGTGGTGGTGCTGTCGATGGCGCTGACCCCGCTGGTGGTGCTGCTCTACAAGCGCATCGCGCCGAAGCCGACGGTAAACATGGACGGCGTGGACGAGGCCGAGGGCCTGTCCGGCAGCGTGCTGCTGATCGGCTTCGGCCGCTTCGGCCAGGTTGCCAGCCAGTCGCTGCTGGCGCGCGATGTGGACGTGACCATCATCGACAACGATGTGGAGATGATCCAGAGCGCCGCGCGGTTCGGCTTCAAGATCTATTACGGCGACGGTACGCGACTGGACGTGCTGCATGCCTCGGGCGCGGCCACCGCGCGTGCGATTGCGGTGTGCGTGGACAAGGCCGAGGCGGCTGATCGCATTGTTGAGCTGGTGTCGCACGAGTTCCCGCAGGCCAAGCTGATGGTGCGCTCGTTCGACCGCGAGCATTCGCTGCGGCTGATCCATGCCGGTGTCGATTTCCAGATCCGCGAGACGTTTGAATCGGCGGTGCTGTTCGGCCAGGCCGCGCTGGTGGAACTGGGTGCGGATGAAGACGATGCGGTGGAGATTGCCGAGCAGATCCGTCGCCGCGATGCCGAGCGTTTTGAGCTGGAGATTGCCGGTGGTGGCTTGAATGCCGGCGCCAAGATGGTGTTCGGCAACTCCGGCCAGGGCGTGCCGACGCCGACGCCGTTCACCGCGCCGAAGCGCGAGAGCAAGACGCTGAACCCGCAGGATGTGCCGGAAGAGGAAGAATAAAGCCCGGTAGTGCCGGCCGCTGGCCGGCAGATACGGAAACGTTCCGACGTCATGGGGTGCCGGCCAGCGGCCGGCACTACCGTGTGGGGAACGGAAACGCTCCGACGTCATGTACCGCTTGGGGTCGCATCCTGCGGTGGGCGAGGGGGCCTGAATCAGGGACAATAGCGTCCCCGCCGCCCCACGCCTGCCCCGATGACTGATTCCGCCGCCCCGCATCCTGCCCGCATCCTTGATGGCCGCCGCATCGCCGAGGACCTGCTCGACAGCCTGAAGGTGCGCGTCGACGCCCGCGTGGCCGCCGGTGGCAGCCGCCCGGGCCTGGCCGTGGTGCTGGTCGGTGGCGACCCGGCCTCGACCGTGTACGTGCGCAACAAGCGCCGTGCCGCCGAGAAGGTCGGCATCGAGGCGCATGACTACGACCTGCCGGCCGGTACCACCGAGGCCGAGCTGCTCGACCTGATCGACCAGCTCAACGCCGATCCGAAGATCAATGGCATCCTGATCCAGCTGCCCCTGCCGGGCATCCCCGATGCGCGCCGGCTGATCCAGCGCATCGACCCGCGCAAGGACGTGGACGGCTTCCACCCGGAAAACGTTGGCCACCTGGCCCTGCGCGAGTTCGGCCTGCGCCCGTGCACCCCGCGCGGCATCACCACGCTGCTGGGCCACACCGACCAGCCGGTGCGTGGCCGCAACGCCACCATCGTGGGCGTGAGCAACCACGTCGGCCGCCCGATGGGCCTGGAGCTGCTGATTGCCGGGTGCACCGTGACCAGCTGCCACAAGTTCACCCCCAAGGACGTGCTGGAACAGGCCGTGCGCAACGCCGACATCCTGGTGGTGGCGGTGGGCCGCCCGGGCATCGTGCCGGGCGAGTGGGTGAAGCCGGGCGCGGTGGTGATCGACGTCGGTATCAACCGGTTGGATGACGGCCGGCTGGTGGGTGATGTTGGATTTGAAGCGGCCGCCGAGCGGGCCAGCTGGATCACCCCGGTGCCGGGTGGTGTGGGCCCGATGACCGTGGCCACGTTGATGCAGAACACGCTGGAAGCGGCGGAAGCGCTGAGCTGACCTGCGATTGGGGAGATCTGCTGTTGGTGGGTGCCGACCGTTGGTCGGCACAATGCCGGGGCAGGCCGATGACCCGCTCCTGGTAGGTGCCAACCTTGGTTGGCACGATCCGTCCGGCACCTGGACCCCAGGTGGGGTGAAGGCCTCTGGCTGTTTGTGCCAACCAAAGTTGGCACCTACCAAAGGCGCTCCAGGGCTGGCCCGAGTGATCCTCTTAAGGTGGGTGCCGACCGTTGGTCGGCACAATGCAGGAGACACAGGTGTCTGAAGGGTAGTGCGGACCAACGGTCCGCACCCACCAAAGGCAGGCCGATGACTCGCTCCTGGTAGGTGCCAACCAAGGTTGGCACCTACCAAAGGCAGTATGCCGCCGGCCCGGATGGCCCCCTGAACCAATCGCCGCCCGCGCGACACTGCGTCGCATCTACCCCCTGCCACGCGGCGCGAAAAAGGGGTAAAATGTCGCGCTTCCCCACATCTCGGGTATGCCGATGCTGCGCATCCAGGCTGAAGCACTCACTTACGACGACGTCTCGCTCGTCCCCGCCCACTCGACCATCCTGCCCAAGGACGTCAACCTCGAAACGCGGTTGACCCGAGACCTGAAGCTGAAGCTTCCGATCCTGTCCGCCGCGATGGACACCGTCACCGAAGCCCGCCTGGCCATCGCCATGGCCCAGCTCGGCGGCATGGGCATCATCCACAAGAATCTCAGCCTGGAACAGCAGGCCGCGGAAGTGGCCAAGGTCAAGAAGTTCGAGGCCGGTGTCATCCGCGACCCGATCACCGTCGGCCCGGAAACCACCATCCGCGACGTGCTGGCCCTGACCCAGGCGCACAACATCTCCGGCGTGCCGGTGGTGGGCAGCGACGGCCAGCTGGCTGGCATCGTGACCCACCGCGACATGCGCTTTGAGACCGAGCTGGACGATCCGGTCCGCCACATCATGACCAAGAAGGATCGCCTGATCACGGTCAAGGAAGGCGCCGCATCCGACGAAGTGCTGCAGCTGCTGCACCGCAACCGCATCGAAAAGGTGCTGGTGGTCAATGACTCGTTCGAACTGCGTGGCCTGATCACCGTCAAGGACATCCAGAAGAACACCGACTTCCCGAACGCTGCCAAGGATCTGTCGACCCGCCTGCTTGTCGGCGCTGCCGTCGGCGTGGGTGGCGATACCGATCGCCGCGTGGAAGCGCTGGTCGCCGCCGGCGTGGACGTGATCGTGGTTGATACCGCGCACGGCCACTCGCAGGGCGTGCTGGACCGCGTCAGCTGGGTCAAGAAGAACTTCCCGAACGTGCAGGTCATCGGTGGCAACATCTGCACCGGCGAAGCCGCACTGGCGCTGCTGGACAGCGGCGCGGACGCAGTCAAGGTCGGCATCGGCCCGGGCTCGATCTGCACCACCCGCGTCGTCGCCGGTGTCGGCGTGCCGCAGGTCACCGCCATCGACCTGGTGGCCGAAGCGCTGCAGGACCGCATCCCGCTGATCGCCGACGGTGGCATCCGCTACTCGGGCGACATCGGCAAGGCGCTGGCTGCCGGTGCCTCGACCATCATGGTCGGCGGCCTGCTGGCCGGTACCGAGGAATCGCCGGGCGAGACCGAGCTGTACCAGGGCCGTTCGTACAAGAGCTACCGCGGCATGGGTTCGCTGGCTGCCATGGAGAAGGGGTCGAAGGACCGCTACTTCCAGGACGCCGCCACCGCCGACAAGCTGGTGCCGGAAGGCATCGAAGGCCGCGTGCCGTACCGCGGCCCGGTGGGCGGCATCATCCACCAGCTGATGGGCGGCCTGCGCGCCACCATGGGCTACGTGGGCTGCGCCACCATCGAAGACATGCGCAGCAAGCCCAAGTTCGTGAAGATCAGCGGCGCCGGCCAGCGTGAGAGCCACGTCCACGACGTGACGATCACCAAAGAGCCGCCGAACTACCGCGCCTGACGCGGGCCGAGCAAAGAGGAACGGGGAAGCACTTCCCGTTCCTCTTTCTCCATCTGCCGCCGTAAATCTGATTTCGTTTTCCCTACTGCATTGCCGGGGCGCCATGACCAACATCCATAACGACAAGATCCTCATCCTCGATTTCGGCGCGCAGTACACGCAGCTGATCGCCCGCCGCATCCGCGAGCTGGGCGTCTACTGCGAAATCTGGGCGTGGGACCACAACCCGGCCGAGATCGCCGCGTTCGGCGCCAAGGGCATCATCCTGTCCGGTGGCCCGGAATCGACCACGCTGCCGGGTGCCCCGGCCGCGCCGCAGGAAGTGTTCGACAGCGGCCTGCCGATCTTCGGCATCTGCTACGGCATGCAGACCCTGGCCGCGCAGCTGGGCGGCGCAACCGAAGCCGCTGACCAGCGCGAGTTCGGCCACGCCGAAGTGAACGTGATCAACCCCGATGCACTGTTCAAGGGCCTGAGTGACCACGGCGGCGAGCCGAAGCTGAATGTCTGGATGAGCCACGGCGACCACGTCTCCGTTGCGCCGCCGGGCTTCACCATCACCGCCACCACCGACCGCATTCCGGTGGCCGCCATGGCCAACGAAGAAAAGCGCTGGTACGGCGTGCAGTTCCACCCGGAAGTGACCCACACCCTGCAGGGCCAGGCGCTGCTGCGCCGCTTCGTGGTGGATGTGTGCGGCTGCCAGACCCTGTGGACCGCCGCTAACATCATCGACGACCAGATCGCCCGCGTGCGCGAGCAGGTGGGCGATGATGAAGTGATCCTGGGCCTGTCCGGCGGCGTCGATTCGTCCGTGGTGGCTGCGCTGCTGCACAAGGCCATCGGCGAGAAGCTGACCTGCGTATTCGTGGATACCGGCCTGCTGCGTTGGCAGGAAGGCGACCAGGTGATGGCGATGTTCGCCGAGCACATGGGCGTAAAGGTGGTGCGCGTGAATGCCGCCGACCGTTACTTCAAGGCGCTGGAAGGCGTGAGCGACCCGGAAGCCAAGCGCAAGATCATCGGTAACCTGTTCGTTGAGATCTTCGATGAAGAATCGAGCAAGCTGAAAAACGCCAAGTGGCTGGCGCAGGGCACCATCTACCCGGACGTGATCGAGTCGGCCGGCAGCAAGACCGGCAAGGCGCATGTGATCAAGAGCCACCACAACGTGGGCGGCCTGCCGGAGCACATGAAGCTGGGCCTGGTGGAGCCGCTGCGCGAGCTGTTCAAGGACGAAGTGCGTCGCCTGGGCGTCGAGCTGGGCCTGCCGCGCACCATGGTCTACCGTCACCCGTTCCCGGGCCCGGGCCTGGG
The DNA here is from genome assembly GCF_001499715.1 of Stenotrophomonas thermophila. Classification (NCBI taxonomy): domain Bacteria; kingdom Pseudomonadati; phylum Pseudomonadota; class Gammaproteobacteria; order Lysobacterales; family Lysobacteraceae; genus Stenotrophomonas; species Stenotrophomonas thermophila. The sequence continues at coordinate 50,445 of NZ_CVIW01000045.1, forward strand.
CGTGCGCATCCTGGGCGAAGTGAAGCGCGAATACGCCGAGCTGCTGGCCAAGGCCGATGCCATCTTCATTGATGAGCTGCGCAAGGCGGACCTGTACGACAAGACCAGCCAGGCGTTTGCCGTGTTCCTGCCGGTGAAGTCGGTAGGCGTGGTGGGTGACGCGCGTGCGTATGAGTGGGTGATTGCGCTAAGGGCCGTAGAGACGATTGACTTCATGACAGCGCATTGGGCGCATCTGCCGTATGAGTTCCTGGGGACGGTGAGCAACCGGATCATCAATGAGTTGCGGGGGTGTCGCGGGTTGTTTATGACATCTCGGGGAAGCCGCCGGCGACTATTGAGTGGGAGTGAAATCAGGTCCTTCGGGGACTATCGCCAGCCATCGAAAATCTGTCATAACGTTTTGATTTAGAAAGAAATACGTTACGGCAGCTATCGGCGACTATCGCCGGCCAGCAGAACAGGCTGGCGGTAGAACTGACGGTACGAACCGGAGGCCGGATCAAGACCCTCCCGTTCACTATTCAGACCTAAACCGTCTTTGACGGTAAAAGTCTCCTCGGGAAAGCTGGTTTTATGCGGCTTTCCGAGCATCAGCAGGTCTCCTGGCCCCTGACGGTAAAAGCCGTCACGAACAGGAGGAAAAACCTCGATGCTTACCGACACCGCACTGCGCAATCTCAAGCCTAGGTCCAAGACTTACAAGGCTTCCGACCGCGATGGGATGTACGTGACGGTATCGCCTACCGGTACCGTCACCTTCCGCTACGATTACCGTCTCAACGGTCGCCGCGAGACGTTGACCATCGGCCGCTACGGGCCGTCCGGCATTTCACTGGCCTTGGCCCGTGAAAAGCTGATCGATGCCAAGAAGGCCGTCGCCCAGGGCAAGTCCCCCGCGCTGGAGAAGCAGCGCGAGAAGCGCCGCCTGACCGCCGCCAAGACCTTTGGCGAGGTGACCGAGAAGTGGCTGGCGGGCGCACGGATGGCCGACAGCACGAAGGCGATGCGCAAGAGCATCGTCGATCGGGACATCCTGCCGGCCTTCCAGAACCGGCAGCTCAACGAAATCACCGCCGATGACCTGCGTGCCCTCTGCAACAAAGTGAAAGGGCGTGGTGCGCCTGCCACCGCGGTCCACATTCGTGACATCGTGAAGCAGGTCTACGCCTTCGCCATCCTGCACGGCGAGAAGGTGGACAACCCGGCCGAGAACGTGGGGGCCGCCTCCATTGCGACCTTCGTGCCGAAGGATCGCGCCTTGTCGCCGCTGGAGATCCGGCTGATGGCACGACAGATGGAATCCGTGGCGACCTATCCGACCATCCGGCTGGCGCTGCGCATGATCCTGTTGACGCTGGTGCGCAAGAGCGAGCTGATTCAAGCCACCTGGGACGAGCTGGATTTCGTGAACGCGACCTGGACAATTCCGAAGCAGCGGATGAAGGGGCGCAATCCTCACGTGGTCTATCTGTCGCGCCAGGCGCTCGACATCTTCGTGGCGCTGCACACCTGCGCGGCTGGCTCCAAGTTCGTGCTGCCGTCGCGCTATGACGCCGACCGCTGCATGTCGAACGCGACCCTGAACCGGGTGACGCAGATCGTCGCGGAGCGGGCGAAAGCTGCGGGCCTGCCCTTGGAACCGTTCACCGTACACGATCTGCGCCGCACCGGCTCGACGTTGCTGAACGAAGTCGGCTTCAACCGCGATTGGATCGAGAAGTGCCTGGCGCACGAAGACGGCCGTTCCTCGCGCTCGATCTACAACAAGGCCGAGTACGCCGAACAGCGGCGTCACATGCTGCAAGAGTGGGCCAACATGGTCGATGCCTGGATCGACGGGCAGACCTACGTACCCAAGCTGATGCCGGAGAACGTGGTAGTGCCGGCACTAAGTGCGACGGCCTGATATGGCGGATGGGTTGTCACTTGACAACCCGTCCAGACATCCCCATACTGGAGATCATTGATGGCCCGTCCCTCTCATCCGAAGAAAGAGGTCGAGGAAGCTCTCAGGCACGCCGAAGGGCAGGGCTGGCGCGTCGAAGTCGGTGGCAGCCACGCCTGGGGGCGGATTTATTGCCCGTACAACGATGAGGAGTGTCGCTGCGGCGAGTTCTGCATCACCAGCGTATGGAGCACGCCGAAAAACCCTGGCAACCACGCACGCGCTCTTCGGCGCGTCGTGGACAACTGCACCACGCATCGCGAGCAGCACGAGGCTGATGGCGGCGCCGAGGAGTAGCAAGATGGAATACACCTTCACCCTGAAATACCAGCTCACCGAAGACGACAGCGACCCGGATAGCCTGGTCGAGCGTCTGGGCGAGGCCGGCTGCGACGATGCCCTGGTCGGCATCGGCCAGCCGGGGCGGCTGGCGTTGGAGTTCACCCGAGAGGCGGACAGTGCGGACGCGGCCGTGCGCAGCGCGTTGGCCGACGTGCGCAGCGCCGTGCCGTCGGCCAGGTTGATCGAGGTGGCGCCGGATCTCGTCGGGTTGACCGATGTGGCCGAGATCGTCGGCGTGTCGCGGCAGAACATGCGCAAGCTGATGTTGGCCCATCCGGGCAGCTTTCCGGCGCCGGTGCATGAGGGTAGCGCGTCGATTTGGCATCTGGCCGACGTGTTGGCGTGGCTGCAGGCCAAGGGCGGTTACTCGCTGACCAAGGACGTATTTGATGTGGCGCGGGTGGCTTTGCAGGTTAACGTGGCAAAGGAGGGACAGCGGCTGCCGCGCTCGGCTTCCAAGGCACTGGAAGCCTTGGTGGGATAGGCGCGGTCGCTCGGCTTCATTCCTCACTCGAGCCCGCTCGAACAGGGCGGGCTTTCCGTAGGTGGACGTCGGGCTTCGATACGCCGCTGCGAGGAGCTTGCTTGCGCTGCTCGATCCACGCTTCCACCTCGGCCAAGTCCCATACGACGCAGCGCGGCGTCAAGTTGAAACGACGCGGGAACTCGCCGCGGCGCTCCATTTCGTAGATTGTCGTTTCGGCCAAGGGGACGATCTGCCGCAGCTCCTGGCGGCGAATGGTGCGCCGGAAGGGCAAAACCACGCGCTGGGGGTACTGTGGAAGATCATCGTAACCCTCAGAGCCAGGCAGAGAGCCAGGTTTCCCTCGGGTAGTGCCTTCGGCATCGCGGTTTCGGCTATTGGGTTGAAGTAGGTTACTCTCCATACTGAACTCCATGAGAACTCAGCGCTTCGGGCTTTCGGCGCATGGAGTGATGGTGGCTTTCACGGACTATCGTGAAAACTCGCTGGAGCGTAGTGGGGCGTATTGATTAAGAAAGAGCATAAGTAGGGGCAGGGCGCGGCAACCGTGATGGGCTGCGCCGATGTTTCGGTTGACTCAGGGTAAGAATGGACAAGGCGACCGTAGTCGTCCACAGCCAGGTCGCAATCGCGAATGAGGTGAAGGCCATCTCCCGTCATCAAGATCCGTTGAATCCAAAGGAACTGGCGCTGGTGTCAAACATGGAGACTACCGCCTTGGACGAGTTGGAAGTGGCAAGTAAGTATGGGCTCTTTTGGGCGAACGCATTGGTTGAAGACGAAGACGGCACCTTGCTCGCGGACGGTTTTTACCTATCCGAACCCCAACGATTTTCCGATACGTTCTTTACCATCTTCGACAAACTGAGGCAGCTCAACGATTACTGCTTCAATCAGCTTTTGGCGTCTGAGGCACGGTTGCGCTCGCTCACGAGTCAAAGGACCTCTACGGCGGCAAACAAAAACTGCAGAGCCGAAGAGTTCGACTACCTTGATGATCAGATACCTTTGTGGGAGGACAATGTTGAAGTAGTTGGTAGGACCACGCCGATCATCCTTCTTTGCAGTTTCTTAGAATGGGGTCTAAAGCTTGTGGCAAAGGAACTTACTGGCGTCGTTCCTCGTAATCGCGGGCATGCCATAAGCGATTTTGAGTTCCTCCTGAAATATATCAGGGAGAAAGCTGGGCTAACTCTTGTTATCGATGCCGAGTTAACCGACAACGTCCATGTTTTCCGTGACATACGAAACGCGTTCGCCCATGGGCAATGGGTCGCATTGAGCGAGCGTTTGGATGGAATTCCTCTTCGTGTCTGCTTCGAAACAGTCGCCCAAGTCTTTCAGCGCATCGAAGAGGCGGCATGGCAGAGTCCGTGGGGAGAGACTTCTTCTTAATCTAAGTGGTGGGGATGAGTGCGAAGCAATGTCGCTCCGGCAGTTTCCGACACTGGCATCGCACATCGGCTTGATCGATCAATTCGCTGTTTCAGGCGGCCAGTCCTCGGGGACTAGTGCAGGCGGCTTGGTCCACGGCTCTTCGACCAGCGCCTCCTGGAACCACTGCTCGCGCAGGTTCGCATGCTCAGTGACGATCAATTGGAAACCTGGGACATCTTCCTGCGTGAACTTCAACAACAACTCGAAGAGCCTACGCACCGCATCGAGATCGGCGTCCTTTTCCGTCTTCTGCACTGAGCCGTCGGCATCCTTGTAGAGTTGCTCGGATGGGAAGTAGACCTGGGTTGGTTGGTCGATCAGCAGGAAGCGTGGAATCGGACGGTGGTTCTGCGCCGCGAACAGATGGAGGGCGAGCAGTGCTGCCAGGTGGTAGGCCAAATGGTTCTCGCCGCCGCCGGTTCGGCCCATCGGCACGGGGCGCTCGGGCCGATCGAAGATGATCGTCAGCTGCGGCAGGTTTAGCCGCGCGGGGTAGGGGGCGAACTCGGCGTCGAACTTCTGAATGTATCGTGACACCTGTGCGGAAATGTTGTTGAGGATCGAGGTCAGGCGTTCATTGCTATCGTCGGCGCCAACCTGTTCCTCAAGCTGCTTGACTTTGTTGCTGAGACGGCGATTCTCTGCTTCCAGTTTGGCAAGATCTTCGTTCGGGAGCAGCGTCTCCAGGAACATGCTGATACGGCCGACTACGCGCGCGGCCGCGTTGTTTCGGGTACCCATCTGAGCGATGACTTCGTTGGCCGATATCGCCGCGGACAATTCCGCTTCCTTCTGCCTGATATCGCTCGCGATCCCGTCCACCCTGCCGGTCAGTTCAGCGAGGTAGGCTTCGAGCTTGGGGCGCTGGCCAGTGGCGATGCGCAGTTCTTTGTCGAGGGATTCCAATTCCTTGAGCAGGACGACAGCGACCGGCGACTCCAGCGCTAGGTTTCGTTCACTGAACGGCCATTGCCATTCGCCGCTGTCCGGGTTCTTCGGTAGTGCCTTGATTGACGCCAGCCGGTCTATCTGCTCGGCGGCCTCGTTCTCGTAGCCGCCCGCCCGCTTGGCGAACTGTCGTGCCGCGTCGATCCGAGTCTGAGTGTCACGCCGATCCCGACGCAGCTGGGCCAATTCGTCCTCCAGAAGCGAGACTCGGCTGGCATCGTCGTCCGGCACCGTTTCAGGCTTCCACGACAGCGCTGACCTCAATGCGTCGATGATCCCGTCGGCCTTCGGGTTCTCTTCGATGTTGCCGATGACCCCGACTGTCTTTGCTTCCGAGTAGAGGCCGATCGCCTGTTCGTGCGACGTGTCGACAGCGTCGCGCGCCTGCTCCAGCTTCTTGTTGCTGATCCTCAGATCGCGCTGTGCTAGGCGAAGCTTCGATTCCAACTCGTAGCGATCGTTGGATGAGACGCCGAGCAGGATTGGCAACGTGTCGCGGATCGCCTGGGGCTGAAACTGCTCGTTCTGGCGATAGAAAAGTTGATCCTTGTTGGCGACCAGCCCCTGTTTCTGGAACAGGTAGTAGAAAGTATGTTTGACGTTCGCGTCGTAGCTATCTCGGCTGTGCTCAAGCGCGACTTCGGTGCGATTCTCGGGAATGCCAAGTAGGCGCGACAATAGTTCGACGACGCTGTCGTCGTCCGTGTTGACCACCAGATCCTTGAACTCGGGAACCTGCAATTGGGCCCCCCTTCGCAGCATTGCCGTGCTGCAACTGGCGCCGCCGCCGGGCGGGGTCGGCTTGGCAATCAGAACCTGTTCTTTCTCGAACTGGTAGATCACGGCGAACCAGGCCACTTTGTCGCGGATGATTCCCTCGGGGACGTTGAACGAGGAGCGTCCCATGCAGTATTCGATGATCTCGGAGAGCGCAGACTTGCCGGTGGAGGAGCGCCCTGTGATGACGTTGAGTCCGTCAACCTTGAACTGGAGGTCACGGCGCTGGCCGTCATGGCTGTAGATGTGGATGGACCTGATCTTCATGGACGGATCCCGAAAGTCGTGTAAACGGTCGCGCGGTCGGCAATGCGTGCAAATTCCTTTCCGACGATCCGTGCCACCTTCTGGCAGGAGACGGTTTCGGCGGTTCCATCGATGGTCTTACGTACCTTCCTGGCTACGGTTTGGATGCGACCGTCGTCAGCGACGGCGATGCAGCCCCTTTCCATTAGCAGACCGAAACCCTCGAAGGCGTACGGCAGCATCTGTGTGACCCGGTCGGTAAATCCCACCATGATTTGCTGGTTCTTCTCCGCAGTTTTGAGTAGATAGCTGCGTGGACTGCTGGCGATCACCTCGCGTGAATCCTTATGCAGGCACAAAGGCAGCACAAGCAGAGACAGCGAGAATGGCATGCCGCGAGCGTCTTCTTCCTCGTAGCCATGCAAGGCGCGGAACAGGACCAAGCCGCAAAATGCTGGGTTGAACAGGTTCCGAATTTCAAAGGGGCGCTGATCCCATCGTTTCACGAGGCCACCCCCAGCACAGCGCCAAGGCGGTCGAGGAATCTGGGATGCCAGTAGACCTTAGGCTCGGGCGTGGCATCCGCTAGGATGTGGAAGCTGCCGCGAAGGACATAGGGCTCCGTCACCCGCGCGCGAATGCGTAGGGATTCGATCTTCCCAGTCTCAAATTCTGCCCAGTTGTAGAGGGTCGCGCCGGCTTCGCGCAGTGCTTCTTCCCCGCTGTCGTCCTTCAGCTTCTCGAAAGCGACATCCTTGTAACGACCCCATTCATCGGTGAGGCGATCTTCGTACTCTTCGACCTCTCCCAACACAAGCAGGTTCTCGCGCGCCCAGGCCGATCGTTGTTCAAACGCTCGGTAGTAATCCAGAATCGCGCTCCTGATCCGATTGGAGGAAATGCCGATCTCGCGCAGTTGCGCCACGAACAGGCGTGGGTCGGCATCAGTATCGATCTCGTCGGAGGGCATCTTTCCACGGAAGGTGATAGGCAGATTGTCTGCCTTGTATTCTTCGGCGAAGTTTGAGAGCTTGTCCGAAACTTCGTAGCCGAAGATCCCTTCCGATTTGGCGCCAGTCAACTGATTGATCACCGTGTCCGTCCACCAGCCCTCCAACCGTTCGAAGACGTACTCCCGGTGCTCGCGCCGGACGCTTCGCATGTGCTTGTCCCTTATGAGCGCCGGAATGTCGCCGATGCGTGGACTTCCATCGAGGATCAGGATGCGTTCGAGAAAATCTTGCTTCTCCGGGTCGTTCAGTTCGTTGAACGCCGTGGCGATTGGCGCGATGAGCTTTGAAGTCGATTGGGCAAGCGCGAGATCTGCCAATTCGGTCAGCGTTTTCGCCTCGCTGGAGGCGATGGGCTGATCTGGAAGAAGGCGGGCTAGGAACGAGCCAGTCGATACTGCGCCGGTGGTGAACAGAAAGAACCGCAGGTTCGACGCAGCGCGGCCGTCCCGCTTGTACCGCGCCAGCCAGATGTTGACGGACTTCCAGAAATCCGTGGACAGGTCGGTCAACCTGTCGCCGACAGCCTTGTGTTTGAGTGAGGCCAAGGACTTGCCGCCGCCGCCGTCGATAAAGTCGAGGTCGTCGTCCTTTTCTAGGAATACGGCAGTGTCTTCCGGCAATTGAAGCAGTTGTAGCAGCGCAAGACGCGCCTGGTAGATATATCCTAGACCCTGCTCGCCGGCTGAAAACTTATCGGTGGGCGCCTCGGCCATGTCAAAGTCCTTGTACTTATTCTTGATGGCGGGCGCGACGATAGGGTAGGGGCGCATCGCACATCTTCCGATGCGCCGCACCAAGCTCCGATCCCCCTGGCTACGGCCGCAAACCCGCCCCATGCCAGTCTATTTTGGCAATAGTAACAAATCGTACTAGCTGGGGGGCTTAAGGGGGTTCGCGACTATGGCGTCGCATCGGTACTTCCACGACCTTGAGCCTGACGCGATTCTGGAGATTGTTGTGCTCCTCGAAGTAGCGCGCGGTAGAGTGTTTTTTGACCATGCCATTGAGCCGCAACTTAACCGATGAAAAGCATTTCTTTGAATCTGGAACCACCAGATGGAAATGCAGTCGGCGACCTTGGTACTGCTTCGCAAGGTATGCATCGGCCTTGTGCAGAATCCAGCGAACTTCATTGGCGCTGATGCGCTTTCCGAGCATGTACTTGCACTGGACGTAGATGGTCTCGTCATCGCGTTCAAGAACGAGGTCTATGCCGTTGTCCACGAAACCAAACTGGAGCCCTCGATAGGTCACCGCGTAGCCCTCGGCCTCAAACTGTAGACCGACATGACGCTCGTACACATAGCCCCATTGCGAAGGTGAGAGCGAGGCATAGAGGAAACTGTGAAGCACCTTTCCATCATGAACCACGTGTAGCAACTTCTCCGCACTGTCAAAAACCAGGCGGCCGGATCTCAATGCGCGCCCGAGTCGTAGCCGTTCCTTTGTCGCGCTGTCTTCCTTTGCGGTTTCAGTCGTCATGGTCCCTGCTGTTCGATGTCGATGATCCTTCTCTACGTTTACAAACGATAACGCAAGTGGGCGTCACCCGGCCGAGCCGGGTCGCGCTGTCGTGCTGCGCATCGAGCCTCGCTGCGCGAGTCTCGCCCCTTTGGGGCTTCCATCGTTCCCTCACTCCGCTCGGCTGACACCTTCGGCCCGGCTTCCAGCTCCAGGCCTGCGCGCTTCGCTTGCGTGGGGTCTGCGCCAACGCTGCGGCCGTTGCCTGTCCAGCCGTCTCCCCTGACTTCATCACCTTGTCCGCGACTGTAGCCCGTGGCCGTGCGCCATCAAGGCGCGCCGGGCCGTGTCCTCGCTGCGCTGCGGGCCGCACCACCCCGACGCTTTCCTCCTTGACGGCTTCCGTCCGCGCGCTCCTGACCGTCGCGGGCGATGAACTCAGGAAAGACGGTGGCAACGAGGCCGGCCCAGGTCTCCGCGCCGACCCCACCGGAAAGCCGAAAGGCGGGCTCCGAATCTAGGAATCCGGTGTGCGGTTTCAACGGCAAACCCCTTGTCAGGAGAAAAACCATGCAACTCGCAACCCGTTTCGCTTCCCGTTCCCCGGTGCTGCGCTCGGAATATCCCTTGTCCGACGACCAAATTCGCGCCGTAGCCCCGTCCATCTTTGCGGAGGCCCCGCATGAAAGCCGCTCGGAACGGTACAGCTACATCCCCACCGCCGCCTTGCTGACCGAACTGCGCAGGGAAGGTTTTCAGCCCTTCATGGTGTGCCAGACCCGCGTTCGGCAGGACGACCGCCGCGACTACACCAAGCACATGATCCGGCTGCGCCATGCCAGCCAGATCAATGGCCGCGAGGCCAACGAAATCATCCTGCTGAACTCCCATGACGGGACGAGCAGCTACCAGATGCTCGCCGGCATGTTCCGCTTCGTTTGCCAGAACGGCCTCGTTTGCGGCGACACCGTGGCCGACGTGCGCGTGCCCCACAAGGGCGACGTGGCAGCGCAGGTCATCGAAGGCGCTTACGAAGTCTTGCACGGCTTCGACCGGGCGCAGGCATCCCGCGATGCCATGCAGGCCATCACGCTGGACGACGGCGAGGCCGAAGTCTTCGCCCGCGCCGCGCTGGCGTTGAAGTACGACGAGGACAAGCCCGCGCCCATCACGGAATCGCAAATCCTGATGCCGCGCCGGCACGACGACAGCCGCGGCGACCTGTGGAGCGTATTCAACCGCACGCAGGAAAACCTCATCAAGGGCGGCCTGTCCGCCCGCGCGGCCAACGGTCGCCGCCAGACCACGCGCCCCGTGCAGGGCATCGACAACGGCATCCGCCTGAATCGCGCCCTCTGGCTGCTGGCCGACGGCCTGCGCCAGTTGAAAGCCTGAACCCCACGCGGAGGGGCTTTCATCATCCCGGCCCCTCCATTCCTCCCGCTGTTGTTTCGCTATCGAATGGAGATACCACCATGAACGCCGTTATCCAAACCGAAACCCGCGCCGTCACCACCGCGCTTGAAGTGGCCGACCCGACCAAGAACCTGATTCTGGTTCCGCTGTCGCGGCTGCTGGCGCGCCGCTCCAAGCGCAACGTGCGCACGACCCCGCGCCTGTCCATCCCCGAACTGGCCGCGAGCATTTCCCGCGTCGGCCTGTTGCAAAACCTCATCGTGATTGCCGCCGCCGATGGCGAGCAGTATGAAGTCGTCGCCGGCGACCGTCGCCTGACCGCCTTGAAGCTGCTGGCGAAGAAGAAGCGCATCCCCGCAGACGTTGAGGTGCCATGCCTGCTGGTGGCCGACGCTTCGGCGCGAACCGTCAGCCTTGCCGAGAACGTGCAGCGCGAGAACATGCACCCCGCCGACCAGTTCGTCGCCTTCGCCGCGCTGGTCAAGGAAGGCCGCCCGGTGGAAGACATTGCCGCCGATTTCGGCGTGTCCCCGCTGGTGGTGCAGCGCCGCTTGAAGCTGGCGAACGTGTCGCCGCGTCTGCTGGCCGACTACCGCGCCGAGGCCGTGACGCTGGAACAGTTGATGGCCTTGGCCGTCACCGACGACCACGCCGCGCAGGAAACCGCCTTTTATGGTGCGCCGACGTGGCAGCGCGGCCCGTCCGCGCTGCGCGAACGCCTGACCGAACGCGAAATCAACGCCACGCATCCGCTGGTGCGTTTCGTCGGACTGGACGCATACGCGGCGGCAGGCGGCGGCATCCGCCGCGACCTGTTCGCCGAAGGCGATGCCGGAACCTACCTGACCGACGCCACGCTGCTGGAAACGCTGGTGCGCGACAAGCTGGACGCGCTGGCCGAGGACGTGCGCGCCGAGGGTTGGGCGTGGGTGGATGCCACGCCGCACATCAGCCACGCCGACCGGCAGGCGTTCCTCAACGCGCCGCGCCAGCGCCGCGAACCGAACGCCCGCGAAGCCCGACGCATCGCTTTGCTGCAAACCCGCCTCGAAAAAATCGACGCCGAACTGGAAGACGCCTACGACGCCGAGGACGAGGACAAGACCGGGGTGCTGGAATCGCGCCGCGAACAGGTGGTCGAGGAACTGCAAGCCGTGGAGGACGACTTGCAGGACTACGCCCCTGACGTGCGCGCGGTGGCCGGTGCCATCGTCACGCTGGACCGCGAAGGCGAAGCCGTGATTCATCGCGGCCTGCTGCGCGAGGCGGAGGCCAAGGCGCTGCGCACACTGCAACGCCTGCGGCAGGGTTTCGACAGCGCAGAGAACGAAGCCGGGAACGATGACGAAGGCGAGGACGCCGAGCAGACCCGGACCGCCGCCGTGTCCGACCGGTTGGCCCAGCGGTTGAGCGTCCACCGTACCGCCGCGCTGCAAATCGAAGTCGCGCGGCATCCGCAGGTGGCGCTGGCCGCGCTGGTGCATGGCATGGTGCAGACCGTCTTGCAGCCCGACACCTACGGCGACGGCTTACCGCTCGGCTTGCGCCTGACCGTGCAGGACCGGCTGGAAGGCATGGCCCCGGACTGGCCGGAATCGCCCGCCGCCGTGGCGCTGCGCACGTTGCAGAAGGTCGCGGGCGAAGCCTTGCCGCAGGACAGCGCCGAATTGTTCACCGCGCTACTGGCGAAGTCGCAGGACGAGCTGGTGCGGCTGCTGGCCGTGTGTGTCGCGGCGACGGTGGACGCGGTGACGCCGCGTGCGGTGCAGCGCCAGCCCGGTGCGGAACTGGCGCAAGCCGTGGGGTTGGACATGGCCGTATGGTGGAAACCGACCGCCGAGGGTTATTTTCGGCACGTGCCGAAGGCGGCGATTCTGGAAGCCGTGGGACAGTTCGCGCCTGAGCACGTCACCCGGCTGGCGAAGTTGAAGAAGGCCGACATTGCCAGCGAAGCGGAACGGTTGGCCGAGGGTATCGGCTGGATGCCCGCCATCTTCCACGCCGAAGGCCCGCAGCAGGTCGCACAAGATGGGGCCACAGATGCGGATACCGAAGCGCCGGAGGATGCCGCCACCGTGGTGGATGAGCAGTCGCAGGCCGAGGCATTGGCCGCGTGACCGTGGCTGCAGGCAAGCGCCCCGGTTCTGGCCGGGGCGCTTCATGTCGAGGATTCCGCCCCTGAGCCGCAACGCCACGAGCCGCCCAGGGATGGCGGCGACCTATGCCCCCGGCACGGTACGCGCCCGTCGCTGGCATGGCGACGGCGACGTGCGCGGCTACCGTCCGCCTCGTGGCTTGACGGCCCGCGCCGACCTGACCGATCTGCATCCCATCACGGGCCGCGCCTTGCCGCGTGCCGAGTGGTGGATTGTCGAAACGAAGGAATAGCCCGCACCGGCCCCAAGCCGTTCCGCCTTGGGGCCGGTGGTCAAAAATCCGGGCGCGGCAGTGGCCGCGCCCGGTTTCAACATCCAAAGCAAAACGCCCCGTCGCCGCCTTCGATCAGGCGGCGACGGGGCGAGCGCGCAACGGCCTTGCGCGCGGGACGGCAATCGGCGCCCGCGACGCGGGCAAGGTTTCGATGGCGCCCGCCGCAAGGGGCGGGGCTTGTGGGGCTACGCCCCGGCTTGCTGCGGAAGGTTGTGCGAAAGCGTGCCGTCCTCGACGCTGGTGGTTCACCGCCTGTACGTCGCGAAGGACGGTTCACCGACACGCCATCCGGTCTCGCCCTATGGAGCTTCCACGCCGTGCCTCAAACACGTTGCCGCACGCTGCGGCAAGGGGCGTTCTCGTCTGTCGTTGGCGTGTTGGCCTTGCCCGCGTCAGGGCGCAAGCCAGTGCAGCCGTCACGCAGGGATGCCGAGTCGGCCATGTCTCCATTCGGGACAGGCGGCCCGTGCGTCCTTGGCTTGTCGTGAATCCTGGCGAGGGCGCGGCTGCGCCTTGGGCTTCATGGCCGCAACCTTCCAGCGCAAACAATTTCCCCGCCGCTGCGCGGCTTCCTCGCGCAGCAAATTCTTTGCGCTTCCAGGTTCTCCACGTTGTTGCGACCGCTGCGCGGTGCAGCCCGCCCATCCCCCGCCGGCCGGTTCACAACAAGGACGCACTGGCGCGACCTTGTTCAACCCGAAAGGAGAAAACATCATGGCCAACATCGGCACCTTCACCGCAGAGAAAGACGGCTTCACCGGCACGCTCCGCACCCTGACGCTCAACGTCAAGGTCAAGCTGGTTCCCAACGACAAGGGCGGCAACGAGAACGCCCCCGACTTCCGCCTCCAGGCGGCCAGCCACGACATCGGCGCGGCGTGGAAGAAGACCAGCGAGGCCGGGCGAGACTACCTGTCCGTGACCCTCGACGATCCTTCGTTCCCGGCGACGGTCTATGCCCGCCTGATCGAGAACGAGGAAGGTACGCACGACCTGATCTGGTCGCGCAGCAAGCCGGCGGCCTGACGGCCGCCCATCGCGCCCCGTCCATTGCGGCGGGGCGCCTTCCATCGGCGGTCTACGTCGCCGGTGCCGCGAGTTGGGCTTCCGTCGCGGCCATGAGGGTTGCCGTGCTGCACCCGAGCGCGCCGGCGATCTTGAAGATGATCGCCAGCGTCGGCATGTGCTCACCGCGCTCCACCTTGCCCATGTGGGAGCGCTCGATGCCGGCCAGGTTCGCCAATGATTCCTGTGCAATCCCGCGCTCCGAACGGAGCGCACGCACCGCCGCGCCGAAAGCCTTGGCCAGCTCGGCATCGAAGGTGGTGACGCCGGCCGGTCGGCCGGGCTGGACGGAGCGCTTCTGCATGGACAGAAGCGTCCGGTCGCGGGACAATTAAAACCACGTTATCTTTAACTCATCGATGGTTCGCTTCCGTGCTTTTACGGAAATCCGCATGGGCGGATTCCGACAGAATCGGGGAACCGCATCCGTGCTTTTCGAGACCTCCACAATTCCGCTTCCGCGTTTCCGTGCATGTACGGATTTGATGGCTTGCGCATCCATGCTTTTGCACGAAAACACAGACCCGTCTTTGCGGTTCCGCGCTTCGACGGAAAAGCGTGTCCGTGCATCCTCGGCTTCGTGGAGTTCCTGACCGTGACCCAGCCGCTGACCACCGCTGGCGAGCGCGCGCAACTGCTTGCCAACGGCGCGGCACGCGCCGCCGGCCAGAGCATCGACCCGCTGCCGGTGGTGCGGCTGTTCACGCCGGATGCGCACGCGACCTGGCTGCTGGCCGCGCTCGACCCGGCCGATGGCGATACTGCGTGGGGACTGATCGACCTCGGCATCGGAATGCCAGCGCTGGGGACGGTCAAGCTGTCCGATCTGGCGGCCGTCGTCGGGCCGCAGCAGCGGCCCGTCCTGCGTGACCTGTATTTCAACGCGGCTCGGCCGCTATCGGAGTACGTCCGGCTGGCGCAGCGCGATGGCTCGATCCCCGACTAGCCAAGGCTGATTGTGTCTTTCTCGGTCTAGTTCCAGACGACTACGGTCTGGATCGGCATTCATGTGTCATGGAGGCGCGGTTCTGACCGAAAGAGACATGATGCGCGGTGCGGCTTGCGGCAGGGTGTCCGGTGCTGCGCGCCTTTTTTGGGGCTGCGCGGCCGTCGCATTCGGACGACGCGTGCAAGGCTTCGGAGCCGATCGGTCTTGACACCCCTCGTTACGGCGTGAGTTTACGCACTCCTGATGGCGCATTGATGTCGTGATGCTGTAGATCCCGCGCCCGAGGCCCGTGGCGACGTTCCTGCCCGACAGGAGGTCGCGTCATGGCTGATCGAAGCACCGATTCCTGGTATCCCACCGCCGCGTACCTGTACGCGCTGCATTTGGACGGCCCCGCGCTGGCTTGGGAGTACCTGCGCCGCCATCCCGACTACCGGCGCGACTGGCTGCGCCGTCGCCGCCGGCCTGAGGCGGCGCACGCCTGGGGCCTGCGCCTGCTGGAAGACCCGGCCCTGGATGCGCGCGATGCGCATCCAGCCTGGTTTCCCGATCACGATGGCGTGATCCACCTCCACCCGGATGCCGACCCGCCACCCGAGGCCCATCCTTTCGAGTTCTGGCGCATCCCCGGTCACAAGCACCTGATCCACGACGGCAAGCGCCTGGTGCTGACGGCGCGCTGGCCTGGCTGCTGCGTACGGCTCGCACTGGCCCCGGGCCTCGCCGATGGCATGGCCTACCTGTATGCCGTCCGCGCGTGCACCGCGCCCTGCGCGAGCTACCGCACGATCACGACCGAACTGGACAAACTGGCAACGGTGGACGGGGCCGTGCCTGCGGCAGCGGCACGCTCGCGCCCCACATCCGCCGCACTGCTGGAACTCCACACCCTGCAGGCGCTCGACGCGACCCTTGCGGGCGCGTCCTTGCGCGAAACAGCCGCGGGACTGTTCGGCACCGAGGCGGTGGCCACCGACTGGTACACGGACGGCGGCCTGCGCTCGCGCGTGCGCCGTCTTGTGCGGCGCGGCCAATCGCTGATGCGCGGCGGCTACCGCCGCCTTGCACAGCTCGAATGACCTGGGGAGGGTCGTTTCGTCCACGCCGCAAAACGACCCTCGGCAGGACGCGCCGCTTTCCCAAGACTGCCTCCATCCGGTCGCGCTGTGTGGCCGGGCGTTCCTGACCGATGGAGGTTCATCCGATGCGACCCGCACCCTTGCGGCCTGCTGCCGCTGCCGCCACCACGCCGCCGCAACCCCAACGCTATCTCACCAACGACGAAGCGGCCGAGTACCTGCGGCTGTCGCCGCGCACGCTGGAGAAGCAGCGCGTGATCGGCGGCGGACCGAAGTTCCGAAAATTCGGTCGCCGCGTCATGTACGCGGTGGCTGACCTCGACGCCTGGGCCGACCAGCGCAGTTTCGAGGCCACGTCCGACCCCGAGTATGCCGAGCACCACTCGGCTGACAGCCGTGCGCGCTGATCGGCGGCTCGCCGGTGGCCATCGCCATGTCCAGCCCATCGCGGGAGCGGGAACAGCTCGACCTGTTCCGCGCCTTGCCGGGCGACATGGCGCCGCGCGACGCCCAGGACCTGATGGCGTATCCATTCTTCTCGCTGGCGAAGTCGCGGCGCACGGCGCCGATCGACTTCCGCAGCGGCAACGTCACCATCCGCGTGGAGGGCACGCAGGAACACGGCATCGCCACGATTTGGGATGCGGACGTGCTGATTTGGGCCGCTTCGCAGATCGTCGAAGCGCGCGACGCGGGCCTGCGCCCGTCGCGCCTGATGCACGCCACGCCCTACGAGATCCTGCGCTTCATCGGGCGCGGGGTGTCGCTGCGCGACTACCAACGCCTCAAGGCCGCGCTCGACCGGCTGCAATCGACCACCGTGGCGACCTCCATCCGCGAGACGACCGGACGGCGCCTGCATCGCTTCTCGTGGATCAACGAGTGGAAGGAGCTGGCCGACGCCCGCGGCACGCCGCTGGGCATCGAGCTGATCCTGCCGGACTGGTTCTATGCCGGCGTGCTCGACGCCGCGCTGGTGCTGACCATCGACCCGGCGTATTTCCGGCTGACCGGCGGCATCGAGCGATGGCTATACCGCCTGGTGCGCAAGCACGGCGGCAAGCAGCCCGGCGGCTGGCAATTCGACTTCAAACACCTGCACCGCAAGTCGGGCAGCACGGCCAAGCCCTACGACTTCGCCTGCGACCTGCGCGCCCTGGTGGCGCGGCAGTCCATGCCGGGCTACGTCCTGGGCATCGTGCGCATGCCCGAGGACGGGGCCGAGTTGCTGACCTTCCGGCCCGTGCCACAGACGGCACGGGGGTAACTGCGGGAAAACGTGTGGACGGCCTCGTGCTATCAGGCGTGCCGGGTATCGTGCTATCGGGCGTGTCCCTATCGTGCCATCAGGCGTGCGGAATCGCCGCAAAGCCAATAATGGCGCGGGTTTCGGCCCTCTCTAACTTCCCTAACTTCAAATCTCTAACTTTTGATAGAAGCGCGCCGTTTCGGTGGACAACCACGAGACGGCACGGCCAAGCCGGCTTTCCAGCACGGAGGGCCGCGCCATGATCGTTGCGTTGCTCAACCAGAAAGGCGGCGTCGGCAAGACCACGCTCGCCACCCATATCGCCGGCGAACTGGCGATGCGCGGCCAGCACGTCGTCCTGCTGGACGCCGACCCGCAGGGTTCTTCGCTGGACTGGACGCAGCGCAGAAGCCAGCAGGGCTTGCCCCGGCTGTTCAGCGCCGTGGGCCTCGCCCGCGAAACGCTGCACCAGGAAGCGCCGGAGCTGGCCCGCCGTGCCGATCACGTCATCATCGACGGCCCGCCGCGCATCGCCGCCTTGGCGCGTTCCGCGCTGCTGGCGGCCGAGCGCGTGCTGATCCCAGTGCAGCCCAGTCCCTACGACGTGTGGGCCAGCGCCGAGATGGTGACGCTCATCCGCGAGGCGCAGGTGTTCCGGCCGCAGCTAGCGGCGGCCTTCGTCATCAACCGGCGCATCAGCACCACCATCATCGGTCGCGAGGCGCGGCAGTCGCTCGCCGAGCAACCGCTGCCGGCGCTGCACGCCGAGGTGCGCCAGCGCATCGTCTTCGCCGACAGCGCGGCCGCAGGTCGGCTTGCACGCGAGACGGCACCGGACAGCGCCGCCGCACGCGAGATCGCCGCGCTGACTGACGAGCTGCTGCGGTGGCCGACATGAGCCAGCGCAACGGCAAGCGCGTTGGCATCGGCGCACGTCCGCCCGCGAACCCGCACGCCGAGGCGTGGATTCGCCAGAGCGATGCGGACGGCCTCCAGAAAGGCGACCTCTACACCGCGCGCCTGACCCTCGACATCACGCCTGCGATGCGCGCGCGCATCAAGGTGTCGGCGTTCACCCAGGGGGTGACCGTCGCCGAACTGCTGCGCGCTTTGCTGGAACGCGAGTTTCCGGAGACGACACCATGAACGCGCAATTCTCGGCGGCCACGGCTGCCCCGCCGCCATCGCTCGCGGTGTTCGCCGGCCAGGCCGGCGCCGCACCACTGACCCGCGTATCGCTCGCCTACGTCGAGCAGCGCATCAACCTCTACCTGCGCTTTGGCGAACCAGCGCGCACCATCCGGCTTGACCGCTGGCGGCGCGTCGCGGTGTTTCTGCCGGGCGCAATGTTCTGCCGCATCCGCTGGCAAGCCAACGACTACGGCACGATCCGCTGGCAGCTCATGGTGATGCAGGCTTGCACGCCGCTGGACGCGGCGCAGCGCATCCCGGGCGTGCTGCCCGGCGCGTGCCTGCTGCTGCAGGCCGAAGGCGAACCCGCCGTGCGCGCCGTGCTGGCGCAGCTCGACGCCATCGAGGCGCTGGGCATCGCGCCCGCCGACGTGTCGCCCGCGTACTGGCGCACGCTCGGCAACCGTCTCGCCGCGCGCCTGCCGCTGCCGGCATACACCGCCGAGCGGCACGCCGCCTGGCTGGCCGGGAAGGTGCTGCCATGACGACCATTTCCCCATCCTGCATCGCGCCGCATCCTCGCTCGCGCTTGCGCGCTCGCCTCGTGTTGGCGGGCCTGTCCGCCTGCGGTCTCGCCGCGCTGGCCTGGGCGTCCTTGGTGTCGCCGCTGCCGCGCCTGACCTACAACCCGTCCGATAGCGTGGCGGTCGGCTGGTATCGCGTCGAACCGCTCGACCACCGTGCCGGTTCGCTGGCACCTCCGTTGCCCGTGGACAGCATCGTGCTCGTCCCGCTACCGGCCGGGGCCGCCGCGCTGGCTGCGCAGCGCGGCTACCTGCCGACGCGCGTGCCGCTGCTCAAGCGCATCGGGGCCGTCGCGCCGCAGGAAGTGTGCATCGTCGGCCGTAGCGTGCGCATCGACGGCGTGCCGGTGGCCACCGCGCTGCCCGCCGATCGGTTGAGCCGGCCGCTGCCGTCGTGGACGCAGTGCCGCCGCCTCGAACCGGGCGAGCTGTTCCTGTTGAGCACGACCAATCCGGCGTCGTTCGACAGCCGGTATTTCGGGCCGGTTGCTGCATCCGCCGTGCTCGGCATCGCGCATCCGATCTGGCTGGAGGCACGCCGATGATGGCCGCCGATTCGCTGCGCTTCATCGTGCCATCCGGCGTGCCGTCCTGCTGGCCGTCGTCGTGTCGTCGCGCGTACCGTGCGAGCGCATCCGCACCGCACGTCGCGCAACATCCGGCGTCGCTTTCCCACGTGCAGGCGTCTTGCCTCGAACGCGCCCGGCTGGTGGCCGTGGCCGAGTTCGCCGGCGCGCTGGCTGCGAGCAGCGCCGCGCCGTCGGGCCGCCGACGCCCGGAGCGACAGCGCGGGGCAAAGGCGGAAGGCAAGACAAAAGGGTTCGGCACTTTGCCGACCGCAAAGCCAGTCTGCACATGGGGGGAACGCGGCACGGAGCAGCTTCGCCGCCGTGCCGCGTTCGGCGCGAGGGTCGCGCCAATGCAGGCATGTCCGCGTGCTTCGCACGCCAGGACACCCCGGAGCTTGCGGGGAGCGCAACCGTGACCGACCGCCGCGACGACGATTTCCGTGTGCGTCCCAGCGCCCCGAAGAACCATGGCGAGGGCTTCGTTTCCAAGGTGCTCAAGCAGGCGGGCAAGGTCAGTGGTGGCAAGTCGTCAGTGCGGCGCCCCACTGGCGCACGCACGGGCCAGCGTCCTGGCTCGCGGCTTGGGCGCGGCCATACGGCGGCACGCTTTGCCGGCGCAAAGCTCACCCGCATGTCGCGGCGTGTGACCATCAAGACTCTGCTGGTCAATCAGCGCAACGCCAGCCCGCAATCGCTCGCCAAGCACCTGCGCTACATCGAGCGCGACGGCACGGGCCGTGATGGCGAACCGGGCCGGGCCTACGGGCCGCAGACGGATGAAGCCGACCTCGACGCTTTCAAGGAACTCTGCGCCGATGACCGGCACCATTTCCGGTTCATCGTTTCGCCCGAAGACGGCGCGGAATTGGGCGACCTGTGCACCTACACGCGGCATTTAGTGAACCGCATGGAAGCAGACCTGGGCACCCGGCTCGATTGGGTGGCGGTCGATCACTGGAACACAGACAGCCCGCACACGCACCTGATCGTGCGCGGGCGCGACGACACGGGCAAAGACCTCATCATCGCCGGCGACTACATCGCCCACGGTTTCCGCCATCGCGCCGCCGAACTGGCAACGGAATGGCTGGGGCCGCGCACCAAACTGGAGATCCAGCAGACCTTGCAGCGAGAGGTGGAACAAGAGCGGTGGACAAGCCTCGACCGCACCTTGCAGCGCGAGGCCGACGACGATGGCCGGATGCAGATCGAACGCTTCAACGAACCGGCGCTGCAACGCCAACGCCTGCTGCTGATCGGCCGCCTGCAACGCTTGCAGCGGCTTGGCCTAGCCGACGAAGTACAGCCCGGCACCTGGGACATTCATGCCGATGCCGAGAAAACCTTGCGTGCCTTGGGCGAGCGTGGCGACATCATCCGCGCCCTACAGCGGGCCATGAGCGGCCAGCCGCGCGAGCTGGCGGTGTTCGAGCCGGGCGAGGGTGGCCGCGCCATCGTCGGCCGCGTAGCCGCTAAGGGGCTGGCCGACGAGCTGCACGGCCGCGGTTATCTGGTCATCGACGGCGTGGACGGCAAGGCCCACTACGTTGCGTTGGACGCCCGCGACGAACTGGCGAACTATCCCACCGGTGCGGTGGTGGAGGTGCGCGGTTCCGCCGAGGCGCGGGTCGCCGACAAGAACATCGCCACGCTGGCGAGCGATGGCCTGTACCGCACCGATCATCATCTTGCCATCGAGCAAGGCCGGGCCAAGGCTGGACGCGATCCGCAGGAGGTTGTCGCGGCCCATGTCCGTCGGCTGGAAGCCCTGCGCCGGGCCGGCATCGTGGAGCGCGTGGCCGAAGGGCTATGGAAGGTGCCTGAAGACCTGGCCGAGCGTGGCCGCCAGTACGACGCGCAGCGTCTGGGTGGTGTCGCCGTAGAGGTGAAATCGCACCTGCCCATCGAGCGGCAGGCCCGCATCATCGGCGCCACCTGGCTCGACCAGCAACTGATCGGCGGCGGTCGGGGATTGGGCGACCTGGGCTTTGGTGGCG
This sequence comes from Stenotrophomonas thermophila, assembly GCF_001499715.1. NCBI lineage: Bacteria > Pseudomonadati > Pseudomonadota > Gammaproteobacteria > Lysobacterales > Lysobacteraceae > Stenotrophomonas > Stenotrophomonas thermophila. The sequence goes on from NZ_CVIW01000045.1 coordinate 71,570, forward strand.
ACGCCAAGCAGGCCATGCAGCGGCGCGCCGTCTTCCTCGAAGAGCAGGGGCTGGCCCAGCGGCGCGGGCAGAGTGTGATCCTCGCCCGAAACCTGCTGGGGACACTGCGCGACCGGGAACTGGCGCAGGCCGCCAAAGATATTGCCGCCGAAACCGGCCTGGCGCATCGTCCCGTCACGGATGGGCTGCGCGTTGCCGGGATCTACCGGCGTAGCGTCATGCTTGCCAGCGGGCGTTATGCGATGCTCGATGGTGGCATGGGTTTCTCTCTTGTGCCCTGGAAGCCAGTGATTGAGCAACGGCTGGGGCAGCAGCTTGCTGCGACGATACGCGCTGGCTCGGTGTCGTGGGAGATAGGGCGTCAGCGATCGATTTGACGTTTCGTCACCACGGATCAATGCGTCGGTCCAGGGTTGGTTCAATCAGTTCACGGTGATGATCGTCATGATACGTCTTGGATTGCAGTTGATCTTGCAGGAGTCGGGGCAGCGAGCGATCGGAGCGGCGACAGAGCCTAAGCCGTGGACTTTCGGATGTAAGGAAGAATCAGGTACACCTGCAAGCAGGCAGCGAGTCCGGCTTCGAGCCAGATGAAGACATTGATGCGCGGAGCGATGCTGCACATGGGCGCGAAACGGTAGTGACCCAGCACGAGCAGGTTGCAGCCGACATAGCCCATCAGGACAAGAACACCGGCGTTGCGCGGCCCGAGCCGGATCAAGCGATAGGCCACCCATGCCAGCGGTGTCATCAGGAACCAGAATGCATCGATCATGGACCGATTGATCCAGGGCGGTTCCGGGTATTCGGCGAAGAACAGGAGATTGTCCGCGTAGTGAAGGATGCTCCCCAGCACCGTGGCGAGCAGGATCCATTTGAGGCCGCGTTGCCAGCGCTCTGCTTTCATCGTGCCGGTACTGTAGGCGCCAGGCTCGCGAACCACTCCAGCATTCCTCGCCAGTAAGGTTCGGCCGGCGCTCGGAAATAGCCCATGTGTCCGACCGTGCCTCCCGCTTGCCTGGGATCAAGGTCCTTTCGCTGCAGCGGCGCGTTACGGTAAGCCTCGACGAACGCGTCACGCGATCGTGGCGAAGCCCACAGGTCGTCCAGCGCATTGGCCGCCACGATTGGCGTTTGCACGGTCGCGTATTCCCGCTCGATCCCGCGCATGGCCGGATCGTCGAAGAAATAGCGAGGGAACTGGCACCAGTGCCGCCATTGCCGGTACGCATCCGCGGGCAGGTCTTCGCCCATGCGCAGCATCGCCCAGGGGCAGTAGCCCTTCCACCAGGTCAGCACAGGCAGTACCAGCTTCCACATGGCCAATACGCGCAGCCGCTCGCCCAAGGGCATGTAGCCATGCCAGCCGGCACCGGTGCCGAAGACGTAGAAGCCCGCCACCTTGCGATGGTTGGGCAGCAGACCGAAGGCGTGCCCACCGTAGGAATGTCCGACGACGTACAACGGCACCGATGGATCCTCCATCGCGTCGACGGCGGCCGCCAGATCTAGCCGCGCCCAATCCAGCAGGTCCATGCGGAACCCCCTGAGCGAGCGCGGACGCGATCGACCGATTCCCCGGTAATCGAAGGTCAGGACCTCAAAGCCCTGAGCGCTCGCGAATCGGGCGAAGCGCTGGTAGAAGCCCTGCGGAACCGCCGTGGCGCCGGCAACAACCACGTGCCCGCGCAACGGGTTTCGGGCCGGATAGCGGCAGGCGCCCAAGACATAGCCGTCGGCAGCGGCCAGCTCCACAGCAAGGGTGTCATCAGTCATGGTGGACTCATATATGACAGTCGTAATAGAACTGATACGCTAAACTATGACAACTGTCATAACAAGGGTTTTTCTCCATGAGCCCCCGCCAATCCGATGCCCGGCAGCGCGTCGTCTCGACTGCGGCCGAGATGCTGGCGCGACATGGCCTCAATGCAACCAGCATCCGCGAAATGGCCAAGCGCGCCGAGGCACCAGTCGGTTCGACGTACCACCACTTCCCCGGTGGCAAGCAACAGGTGGTGGTCGAGGCGGTGCAGTTCGCCGGAGCACAAGTCAGCGCGAGCCTGGAGCGATACCTGCAGGCGGGCACCGCGGCGGGCCTGCGCGGGTTCCTGGGAATGTGGCGTGAAATCCTGCTGCGATCGGACTTCCGCCTCGGATGCCCGGTAATGGCCGCGGCAGTCGAAGAACCGATCGACGAGATCGCTGCCGAAGCCTTGAGCGCAGCGGCGCAGGTTTTCAGTGACTGGGAGGCGAAACTGGCCGCCTCCCTGGCTACGCAGGGGCATCGGCCCGAATCTGCATCCAGGCTTGCCACTTTGATCATTGCGAGCGTGGAGGGTGTGATCGTTTTGTGCAAGGCACATAGAAGCATTGCGCCGTTCGATCGGATTGCCGGGGCGTTGGAGCGCCTTGTCGCGTGAGCTGTACAAGTCCAGCTGCATCCATCTGTCCGCACTTGGCCAACAGCAAACGGCCACCCGTTGAACCGGTAGGTCGATCAGAAATTTGTGGTTTGGCCGATGAGGACGCTTGGTGCGTACAAGTGGAGGTGCGATCGGAGTGACCGCAGGGTCATGCGTTTCGCTCATAGTGATCACCGGGCGGCCGCGGTCGGCCATGCATGGCAACAGGAGCCGGGCGAGCAGGTAGTGGGCGAGGTGGTTGACCGCGAGGGTCAATTCGCAGCCGTCCGCACTGCGAAGATCGTTGCTGGCGTTCTGCATGCCGGCATTGAGAATCAGGATGTCGATACGGGCATCGCCGAGCTGCTTTTTTCACCCTGTCTGCGAATTCGCGGACGCTGGTGAGTGAAGCGAGGTCCAGTGGAATGATCTCGACACCAGGTGGCACGGTCCGTCCGCTGCCTCGGGCACCGGTCATGACCCGTATGCCGGGCTGAGCGGCGATGTGCCGGATGGCATGCGTGCCCAATCCGGTGGCACCGGTCATGACGACGATGCGCCGCGCCTTGGTGTGATTCGTGCTGATGCACCGTTTCCGATCAACGCAGGCTCTGGTGGAGCGGGGGACTGGCTCGTCATCGCGATTGGCCTTTCATGCACGCGCTAGCGTGATGGCACGTTCGGGACAGGCCGAGACGCAAAGGCCACACGCTTCGCACGCACCCGCGTTCGGCATGAACGCCTGTTTCCAGCCGTGGGCAAACCCCTTCACCTTGCCGACCCACGAGAGATCGGCCCGCTCGGACTTGGGCAACACGCCGAGCACGAACACGTCCTTGGGGCAGGCGGGAACGCAGTCGCCCTTGCCCTCGCATCGATTGCGGTCGAGTACCGGCACGAATTTGCCGGGCGCTTGCTTGCACGGGGCAGCTTGAGTTTTTGGATCGCTTTTCATGAGGTCCTTGCAGGGCGGGCTACTCGATTGCAGCCACGCACGTGGTCATAGCGAAAGGGTTGTGGGGCATGGCGTAAAGTGTCTCAAAGTGTCGATGTGGCATCAAGTGACATTTTAATGTAGGATGGCGCCTATGACAGAAAAAAATCTCGGCCTGCGCGAGCGGCACAAGGAGAACACCCGCCAAGAGCTGTTCAGCTTCGGGCTTAGGTTGTTCATGGAGCAGGGCTTCGACAACACCACGATCGACCAGATCGTTGGGCCGTTGGGCATCGCCAGGCGCACCTTCTTTCGGTACTTCAAGGTCAAGGAAGACTTGGTCTTTGCATGGAATGCCGAGAAGACGGCCGAGCTTGTCGACGAACTGAACGGCAGGCCGCCCGAGGAGGCGCCTTTCGAAGCGGTTTGCGGGGCGCTCTCCAGCCTGCTCAGGCGCTATGACGCCAATCCCGACATGGCCTTCGCGCTAATGCGCCTGTTGAAGGAAACGCCTTCGCTGGTCGGCAGGGAATGCGAGAAGCGGATGATCTGGGAGCAGGCGCTTGCGGCCGCGCTGGTGCAGCGCGTGGGTGAGCACGCGATGAGCCCCCTCAAGGCGCGAATCGTCGTGGGCACGGTCATGGCCGCATGGACGGCTGCTCTCGACGAATGGTACGAAGGCGGCGGCCAGGCGGATCTACGGCCCATCGTGGAGAAGGCATTCTCCATGGCCCGCGAGCGATGACAGCGGCCACGTCCGACAACGTGTCGCATCCGCGCGATGGCCGCGGGTCGCTTCACGCCGCATGCGCACTGGCGGCCATGCTTTGCGTTGGCGGCTGCACGACACAGCCGCCGTACTCAAGGCCCCAGCTCGACATGCCGAATGCATGGGCCAATGCGCGGGCTAGCACGCCTGTCGATGGCGCGGAATCGGTGCGCGACGACTGGTGGACGCAATTGGGCGACCCTGCCATCGACGTGCTCGTCGCTTCTGCCTTGGCCGATAACCCGACGCTCGCGCAAGCGGCTGCACGCGTCGATGAAGCACGCGCAGGATTGGGCGCGAGTCGCGCCAGACGTGCTCCGCAGCTTGATGGCAATGGTGCGCTGTCGCGAGGCAAGTCGCAGAGTCAGACGGGTGGCACCGACACGATAAACGCCACCTCGGGTTCCTTGGGCACCAGTCTCTCGTGGGAGCTTGACCTGTGGGGACGCGCCCGTGCGACGGAAGAGGCGGCTCGCAGCCGTCTCGATGCGCGCAACGCCGATGCAGAGGAAGCCCGACTGTCCCTGGTGGCGCAGATCGCCGATGGCGTCGTGGCCTTGCGCGCCTGCAACTATTCGCTTGCCATTCGCGATCAGGATATCGGCTCGCGTGAAACAGAGCTTTCGCTGATCCGGCAGCGCCTTGCCGTCGGCAATGTCGCACGCGTGGAAGAAGCCAGCGCACTGAGCGCGCTGGCCTCCGCGAGAACCAATCGTCTGAGCCAGGAAGAGACCTGCATGACCCTGGTGGACGCCCTGGTTGCGCTCAGCGGTCGTGAGGCAACGACGATTCGGAGCCTCATGAGCCGGCCACCTTTGCCGTTCGGCGGTGCCTCGACGGCATCCGCTATCGGCCAACAGCATGAAACGGCGGGCATTGTGCCCACCGCACCGCCAGCCCGTCCGGACCTTCCCGCAACTGTCCTTCTCCAGCATCCCGCCGTCCGGTCGGCAGAGCGGGAACTTGCAGCCAGCTATGCCGAGATCGGCGTTGCGCGTGCCGAGAGGCTGCCCCGCGTCGATCTGTCCGCGCTCCTCACCGGGCAGTGGATTCGCACGCTGGGTTCGACGATCCACTTCGATACTTGGTCCGCCGGTGCGGCGGCGTCCGTACCGATTTTCGATGCAGGCCTAGGCGCTGCCAACGTGGATGGCGCCGAAGCGCGATACCGCGTAGCCCTGGCGGGCCTGGCATCCACGCTGCGTACCGCCACGCGTGATGTCGAGGATTCTTTGGCCGCGCTGTCGTCGGCCGAGCAGCGTGCGGACACGTCCCGGCAGGCCGCCGATGCGGCGGCTGTCGCGCTGCGAGCGAACGAAGCCCGGTATCGCGCTGGCGCCATCAGCTTGTTCGAGCTGGAAGGCTCGCGCCGACAGTTCAACGGCGCGCAGGAAAGCGCCATCGCCGCTGCTTCCGATCGTGCGCGGTCCTGGGTCTCCCTCATGCGCGCCACAGGGAACCCGCCGTTGTCGGCCGCAGCATTGGGACAGCCCGTGGCCATGGAATCGGCCGACACCCCGACCGAAACCCCTGTCGCCGGCAACGAAAGTCATCGCTGATGAGCCAAGAACACCGCAACCCGCCCACTCAGGGGCACTTCCGAAGGACCCGGACTGCGTATGCCGTGGGCGCGATTGCTCTGATCGCGGCGGTACTGGCGGTCGCCGTCGTCAAGCGCGACCGGACTCCTGCCGAAGCCATTGCCATTGCCGCTGCCGTGCCGGCGCTCACCGTAACCAGCGCCGCCCCTCGGGAAGTCTCGTGGCCGGTGGAGATCAGGGCTTCGGGCGCGATCGCTGCGTGGGAAGAAGCCAGCATCGGCGCACAGATTGGCGGCTATCAGCTCATCGACGTTCGCGTCAATGTCGGGGATGTCGTCAAGAAGGGGCAGGTCATCGCACGTTTCGATCCGGCTCTGCTGCAGGCGGATCACGCGCAATTGAAGGCGAATGCCGATCAGGCCGCCGCCAACCGCCAGCGTGCTCTGACGCTGCAGAGCAGCGGCGCCATGAGCGATCAGGACGTGCTCCAGCTCGTGACGCAGTCCAAGACCGCCGACGCCTTACTCGCCGCCAATCAGTTGCGGCTGCGTTACACCGACGTCACCGCGCCGGACGATGGGATCATCAGCGCCAGAACGGCAACGCTCGGCACCGTCGTTCCCGTGGGCCAGGAACTGTTCCGCATGATTCGCCGGGGACGCCTGGAATGGCGCGGCGAATTGACCGCCGAGCAGCTCGCCCAAGTCGAGGTCGGGCAGGAGGTCGCGCTTGAGCTTCCCGACGGCAAGACCGCGAAGGCGACGGTTCGCCAGACCTCGCCCATCCTGGACAGTGCCGCGCGTCTGGCCATCGTTTACGCCGACATCGAACCGAGAAGCACGGCACGGGCCGGCATGTACGCTAACGGCAGGCTTGGACTCGGGACTGGTCCGGCGCTGGCCGTGCCCGCCGAGAGCGTGGTCATCCGCGATGGGCGCAACCATGTCCTGGTACTGGCCGACACCAGCGCCACGCCCCGTGTTTCGCTGCGAAGCGTCACCGTCGGCCGACGTAATGGCCGGGAGGTCGAGATCACCGGGGGACTTGGCAAGGACGAGCGTGTCGTCGTCCAAGGTGCAGGGTTCCTCAAGGATGGTGACTTGGTGCGTATCTCCCAAGGACAGCCAGCGGGAGCGGCTAGGCCATGAACTTCGCTACTTGGTCCATTCGCAATCCCATCCCCTCGATCCTGCTGTTCGCGCTGCTGGCGCTTGCCGGGTTGTGGGGATTTCAGAAGTTGCCGACACAAGACTTGCCCGACCTTGATCTGCCGATGGTCACGGTGGCGTTGTCGCAGCCGGGCGCGGCCCCCGCTCAGCTCGAAACGGAGGTCGCACGCAAGGTCGAGGACGCGCTCGCGACCTTGAGCGGGCTGAACCATCTGACCACATCAGTCACGGATGGCTTGGTGTCGATCCAGGTGCAATTCGTACTGGAAAAGAATCTGTCGGACGCGCTGATCGAGACCAAGAACGCGGTGGACGGCATTCGCTCCGACCTCCCGCCTGATCTGCTGCAACCGACGGTCAGCGCGTCCAACAGCGTCGGTGCTCCCGTGCTCACCTATGCCATCGCTTCCTCCCGCCTCAGCGAGGAGCAGCTTTCCTGGTTCGTGGACGATACAGTCGCCAAGACCGTGCTCGGTGTGTCAGGTGTTGGCCGGTTCGAGCGGCTTGGCGGCATCGAACGCGAGGTTCGGATCGAGGTCGATCCGCTGCGCATGTCTGCCCTTGGCATCACCGCGGCGGATGTCTCCCGAGCGTTGCGCCAGGTACAGCAGCAGTCCTCGGGTGGCCGCGGGCAGCTCGGCGGCGAGGAGCAGTCGGTTCGCACGATCGCCACGGTTCGCCAAGCATCGGAGCTTGCGGGCCTGCGGATCTCGCTATCGAACGGCACGAGCTTCAGGCTGGACCAGATCGCGACCATCATCGATGGTCAGGCTGATCCCACGCACGCGGCCTTGCTCGATGGCAAGCACGTGGTCGGCTTCAGCGTGTATCGCGCCAGGGGCTTTGACGAAGTGCGGCTGGCCGAGGGCGTTCGCGAGGCCCTGGCCGGCCTCCAGCAGGCCGATCCGGCGCTCAGTCTGACGGAGATTTCTGGGTCGGTCGGCCAGACGCTGGAGCAGTACGAAGGTTCGATGGCCATGCTGTACGAGGGCGCCATCCTGGCGATGATCGTCGTCTGGCTCTTCCTGCGCGACTGGCGGGCGACACTGATCGCCTCGACCGCTCTGCCGCTGTCCATCCTGCCAGCGTTCGCGGCCATGGCCTGGCTAGGTTTCACGCTCAACACCGTCACGCTGCTGGCGCTCGCGGTGGTCGTCGGCATCCTGGTCGATGACGCCATCGTCGAGATCGAGAACATCGAGCGCCATCGCCACATGGGCAAATCGATCCGGGAGGCCGCAGAGGATGCCGTGACCGAGATCGCCCTGGCCGTCATGGCGACCACCATGAGCCTGGTGGTCGTATTCCTGCCGACCGCCATGATGAGCGGCATTGGCGGCTTGGTCTTCAAGCAGTTCGGCTGGACCGCCGTGATCGCCGTGCTCGCGTCGCTGCTCGTCGCGCGCCTGCTCACGCCAATGATGGCGGCCTACCTGCTCAAGTCCGAGCCGATTCCCGAGAAGGAAGATGGCCGGGTCATGCGCTGGTACATGGCAACGGCGCGCTGGTGCCTGAAGCACCGCAAGACCACCTTGGGTGGCGCGGTCATCTTTCTGGCCGCTTCCGTCGCCCTTGTGCCCTTCATCGAGACGGGTTTCATCCCGGCCTCCGACAGTGGCACGACAACCGTGAGCATCGAGTTGCCGCCGGCCAGTTCGATGGGGGACACATTGGCGGTTGCCGAGTCTGCGCGCAAGGCCGTCAGCGATGTGGATGGCATCGCCCACGTCTTCGCCACGGTGGGCACTGCGCAGAGTGCCGGGCCAGGAGGCTCGCGTGCTGGCGAGGTTCGGCGTGCGTCGCTCACGCTCACGATGGGGCCGCGAGGCGATCGGCCATCGCAGCAGGTCATTGAGAAAGCTGTGCGAGAGCGACTGCTCAACGTTGCAGGCGCGCGCTTCGCCGTCGGTGGTGGAGGGCCGGGTGAAAAACTTTCGATCATCCTCGCCAGCGACAATGCCGAGGTGCTCAAGGCGAGCGCAGAGGCGGTGGAATCCGAACTGCGCGACGTCAAGGGCCTCACGGGCATCGCCTCCACCGCGAGCCTAGAACGTCCCGAGATCATCATCCGCCCCGACCCAGAACGCGCGGCCGAGCGTGGCGTGACGACCGCAGCGATCGGCGACGTGGTACGGGTGGCGACGAGCGGCGATTTCGATTCGCAGGTCGCGCGCCTGAACCTGGACAACCGGCAGGTCTATATCCGTGCGCGCATTCCCGATGCAGCACGGCAGGACATCGACACGATCGGCAACATGCGCGTGCCGGGCCGCGATGGACCGGTGCCGCTTGCCAGCGTTGCCACTCTGTCCGTGGAGAGTGGTCCTGCGCAGATCGATCGCCACGACCGCCTTCGCAACGTCACCATTTCGGCTGACCTGGGGGGCACCGCACTCGGAACGGCGCAAGCGGCAGCCGCCAACCTGCCTTCGATCAAGTCCCTTCCATCCAGCGTGAAGGTGGTCGAGGCCGGCGATGCAGAGATCGTCGCCGAACTCGGCGCGGGCTTCGGTATGGCGCTCGTGGTTGGTGTCCTGTGCATCTACTGCGTGCTGGTGCTGCTGTTCAGGGACTTTCTTCAGCCGATCACCATCCTCTCGGCCATACCGCTGTCCATTGGCGGCGCGTTCCTCGCGCTGCTGGTCACGCGCAGCCAGTTGAGCGTGCCTTCAATGATCGGGCTGGTCATGCTGATGGGGATCGTCACCAAGAACTCCATTCTGCTCGTCGAGTACGCGGTCATCGGCATGCGCGATCGCGGCTTGTCGGTTCACGACGCCTTGCTGGACGCGTGCCACAAGCGCGCGCGTCCCATCGTGATGACCACCATCGCGATGATCGCCGGCATGTTGCCCATCGCGCTGGGGCTTGGCGCGGATTCGAGCTTCCGCCGGCCTATGGCCATGGCGGTGATCGGCGGCCTGATCACATCGACCGCATTGAGCCTGCTCGTCGTGCCTGCCGTGTTCCTGTACGTGGACAAGTTCGAGAAATGGCTGGCATCGCTCGGTTTCTTTCGGCACACCGAGCGCGCCACCGCCGGCGCGGGGGCGCTTGAACGATGACACAGCAGCCTTCGCCACGACGCAGCACTCTCGCGGCGCGTCCGTCGCCTCCCTACATGGCGTGCGGAGTGTGGACGGAGTGGAGCGAGACGACGCGGGGTCGTCAAAACGAGATGGAAGTCAGGCGGACGGTGAAGTGCGGCCGTCTGCCGATGGTCCGCGAGCCCATCGGCGCATTTTGATGGCGCGGTCCGCCAGCGGCCGTTCCCCTGCATGGGGAGAGGCATTCTTCACGTTCTCCTTGAAAGGGATCAATCATGTCATCACGCCTTCATTGCGCAGCCCGGCTGCGACACCAGCCGTCTTATGCGGCGCTACCGATTCTGGTCGCAGGCATTTTTTCCACCCCCGCCGCATTTGCTCAGGCCGACGATACGAAGAAGTCTGCGAGAGGCCAGGCCATGGCCGAAGCCGAGCGCAGTGAATCGACGTGGGGGATCGGCGTCGCCGGTGGCATGCAGTACCGCGTTTACCGGGACTTCGATAACCGCGTGCGTGGCTTGCCGATGATCACCTATGAGAACAAGTGGATTCAGATGGCAGGTCCTGGCTTGGACGTCAAGCTCCCGTCGTTGGGGCCGGTGTCTTTCAGGCTGCGTGGCCGGTATGCCATGGAGGAGTTCGATTCTGGCGACTCGCCGTACTTCGCGGGTATGCGCGACCGGGATTCGAGCTTCTGGGTCGGCGGTGCCGCCATTTGGCGCACCGGCATTGCCAATCTGTCCGCCGAAGTGCTGACCGATGCCATGAGCAACAGCGAGGGAACGCGGGCGACGCTGCAGATCGATCGGCGTTTCACCGCAGGCCCGATCGGCCTGACACCGCGGCTCGCGGCAGAGTGGGTGGACAGCAAGTACGTGGATTACTACTACGGCGTGAGGTCGGACGAAGCGCAAAGCTGGCGCCCGGCCTACAGCGGCGGTTCCTCGGTCAATACCGAAATCGGACTGCGCGTTGACTGGCAGCCTGTGCCCAAGCACACGGTGTTCCTCGATATGGGCGCCAAGCACATGGGTAGTTCGATCCGCAACAGCCCGCTGGTCGAAAAGAGCACGCAGTACGGCGTGGGCCTCGGCTACCTGTATCGGTTCTGAGAAAGCGATTCACGGCATGGCCCGTTCAGGGGCTTTTGCTGTGTTTCGGATTTGACTCGAAATGAGCGGGACGCGGGGCATCGGGAATGTGTGCTGGCCGGCCACTTCCAACTGCGTTCATCTCGATCTTCTTTTGTGGGGAGGGGTAGCTATGGCAACTCGCAATGGCTCCAGACGTTTCAGGAATCTCGACGGTAGCGCGGCTCCCGGTACCGTGGTGCCAGCATTTCGCATGTTGGTCCTGGACAGCCTTGCCGGGCGTGGCCGCGGTGTTCCAAGAAAAGCACCCGTCCCATGTGTCGAGGCCGACCTCGCAGCGATCGCCAATCCGCCGGGACCTGGAGAAGGCGCTCGCCTCACCTGGATTGGACATGCAAGCTGGCTGGTGCAGCTAGAGGGCAAGTCGTTTCTCATTGATCCGATCTTTGGCGACCTTGCCCTGGGGCCGGGGGGCGAAATGTCCCGGCCGGCGTGCTGCCCGAAAACCTGCCGCCCATCGATGCCGTGCTGATCACGCACAACCACTACGACCACCTCGATCTTCCCTCCCTACAGCAGGTCGATGCGCCGGTGATCGCCGGCCTGGGCATGCAGGCGTTCCTCGCAAAGAAGGGCATTCCCGCAAGCGAACTGAATTGGTGGGAATCCACCGCGCTTGGCTCCGCCAAGGTGTCTTTTGTGCCTGCCCAGCATTACAGCCGTCGTGGCCTCACCGACGCCAACGAAACGCTATGGGGCGGATTCGTCGTCGAGGGGCCATCCGCCAGCATCTATCACTCGGGCGATACGGGATATTTCGACGGCTTCCGGGAAATCGGCCGTCGCTTTCCGGCGATTGACGCGGCGCTTCTACCGATCGGCGCCTACGAACCGGCTTGGTTCATGCGGGCGCAACACATGAATCCAGAGGAAGCTGTCCAAGCCTATCTGGACTTGGGTGCGCGGAGCTTTTTCGCCATGCACTGGGGGACGTTCAAGTTGACCTACGAGCCGCTCGATGAACCTCCGGTTCGCCTGGCGGCGGAGTGGAAAAGACTTGGGCTGGCTGCATCAGAAAAGCGAGTTCTCGCCGTCGGCGAAACCACAGAAGTGCGACGTCCAAATGAATAAGCCGGCTCTACATCGGCGACCCGCGCCGTCACCCGCTGCAACGCCACGCCAACAACGCTTCATCGACGGCGCATGCGAGCCGACCATGTGCCAAGCTGAAGTGCCAGGGCTGGAGACGCTTTGCTCCATTCGCTTGGCGGCGAAGCGCTCCGGCCGCTTGCCCCATGTAGCGAGTGAATCCCCTGCGTGGAAAGGCTGGATGGCGATTGGGGCGATGCTCTGGAGTGGCTCGGCGCTGGCTGAGGAGCGCTGCGACCGCAAAGGCATTGCGGCCGAATCCACAGTGAATCTGCGGATCGACAACGACATGTTCGGCGGTCTCGGGCAGGACCAGGGCTACTCCAATGGCTTCCTGCTCACGCTGGTTTCGCCGAACCTGATCCACCGTGCGGATGACCCATGCCTGCCCGATATCGCCAGACGGTTGAACCACGCGTTCTCCGGCTTGCAGCCTGGCGGGTTCGATGAGTTGAACATGACCATCGGGCTCGGTCAGACGATGTACACGCCTACCGACCGCGAGCCGCGCGAACTCATTGCGGACGACCGGCCTTACGCCGGCGCATTGATGTTCAGCGTGGGCTACAACGCTCGAAAAGGCGACGACCTACGGACTTCGCAACTGCGGTTGGGCATCGTGGGGCCTGCTGCCAAAGCCGGAGAAGTTCAGGACTGGTGGCACGGCGTCATTGGCGTGGACAGGTTCAATGGCTGGGACAACCAACTGCACAACGAACCCGTGGTGCAGTTCATTCACGAGCGGCGCAAGCGCTTCGCGTTGCAGCAGCCTGCTGGTCCATGGCGGTGGGATGCAATCGCCCATTGGGGCGGCAGTCTGGGCAACTTCGCCACCTACGCCAATACCGGGATTGAGTTTCGGTTCGGCTACTTGCTGCCGGACGACTTCGGTACGGCGCCATTGCGGCCGGCGGGTGAGAACACATCGCCGATCCGTACGAGCCCGACAGAGGGCTGGCGCGGCCACTTCTTCGTCGCTGCCGATGCACGTTGGGTCCTGCACGACATCACGCTCGACGGCAATACCTTCCGCTCCAGCCACAGCGTGGACAAGCGCCCACTGGTTGCAGACATCGGCTTCGGTTTCGCATTTACCCATGGTCACTGGCGTTTCGCCTTCGCGCGCTACCACCGGACCCGCGAGTTCGAGGGACAGCGCGAACGACCGGCCTTTGGGAGTTTCACCATTGGCAGGCGGTTCTGATGGACGAAATCGCGTTCTCGTTACAGCGACTAGAACGTCGCGCAGATGGCCTGACTCAAGGAGAAACGAAGTGAGACCCATGAGCTCGAAATACATCGTCGTGATGACCGGAGCCACAAGTGGCTTTGGCCGATTCACACTGCAGGATCTGGCCGCTTCCCCCGACACAAGGGTCATCATAGGCGCTCGTGGAGAAAATCGCGCCGCGCCGAAAGGCGTTGATGTGCTGCCGCTTGATCTTGCCTCTCTAGCCAGCGTCCGCGACTTTGCTGGCGCGGTGATACGGCAGCTTGGGGATGAGCGTATCGACATCCTTGTCCTCAATGCAGGCCTTCATGGCACACCCGCCGATCAGCGCAGCGCCGAGGGCTATGGCCTCACGTTCGCCGTGAATCACCTTGCTCACTATCTGCTGGCGCGCCTGCTGCTGCCGCATATCGCTGAGCAGGGTCGAGTGGTGATCACGTCGAGCAACATGCACAACCCGCCCATCAAGGCGATCGGGCCCAAGACGCTCGACCTTCGGGAGTGGGCGTATCCGTCGAAAGGCGGTTCGGGTGACGGCATACGCTCCTACACGGCCTCGAAATTGTGCAACCTCATGACGGCGTTGTGCCTGGCCAGACAGGACGCGGTGATAGCACGCCAGATTGATGTCATCGCTTTCAATCCTGGCCTTACGGGTGGCGCCGCCGGCCGTGAAGCGTCAGCTTTTCAGAAAGCGATTCTCGGCATCGTGATGCGCACGATCTTTCCTGTAGTCGGGCTCTTTCGTCCCGAGTTCGTCATGAACGCACCCGAACACTCGGGCAGGATGCTGGCTGACGTGGCACTGGGAACACTTTCCCCACCGAACGGACGCATCTACGTCTCCCTGGTCGAGGGAAAACCTACGTTCCCCGATCCCTCGGCGCTGGCATGCGATCGTGATGCACAAGACCGATTGTGGCGGGAGAGTGCCAATATGGTTGGTCTTGAGGAGTCACTCGCATGAGGTTCCCGAGAGGGTTGGTTCGCTCCATAGGTCACCTAATCGGGAGCTTTCTGCAATGGACAACCTGACTCATACCCTAGTCGGCGCGGCTTTGGGGCAGGCAGGGCTCAAGCGCCGGACAGCACTCGCAATGCCGGCATTGATGATCGGGGCGAATCTGCCCGACGTAGATGTTCTGTGTGCTTTCTTTGGCAACGGTCTCGTGTGCCGGCGAGGCTGGACGCACGGTCCGGTCGGATGGCTCGTCTTGCCCGCGGTTCTCACGCTCGCGCTGGTGTGGTTCGACCGATGGCAAACGCGCAGAGCGCCGAGGCCTGGCGCCAGGCCAGTCGTCAGGCCCCATCAGCTTCTGCTGCTCAGCTATATCGGCGCGTTGTCTCATCCTTTGCTTGACTTGATGAACAGTTGGGGCATCCGCCTTCTGATGCCGTTCTCGGAGCGATGGTTCTACGGCGATGCGCTTTTCATCGCCGACCCTTGGATCTGGCTCGCGCTTGGCTTGGGAATCTGGATGTCCCGACGCCGCGAGCGCTCGGGCACAAGCAGAGCCGAGCGTCCGGCGGTAGCTGCCTTGCTGGTGGCCACGCTCTACAGCGGGGCTATGGCTGCCGGCGGGCGGGTGGCGGAACAGCGTGTCGCTCGCCAGTTCAAGGTTTTGGGCCTGGGGCAGCCGCTGCAGGTGTTGGCCAACCCCGTCCTCGCCGACCCGTTTAGGCGCCGGATCATCGTGCGGACGGCGGATGCGTACGGCTTCGGCGACTTCCGCTGGCTTCCGTCGGCTCACTTGTCGTTGGATCGCCAACTCGTTCCTACGCATATGGACCAGCCGGCCATTGCCCAGGCGGCTCGGCAGAGCAAGGTGGTGGCCGATTTTCTGTATTGGTCGCGCCTGCCGTTTGCGACGGTCCACTCCAGCGCTGGAAGAACCGTCGTGACGGTCGGTGACGCGCGGTTCGGGGCGCGGCCGGATGCCGGAATTTTCTCGGTAACGGCCACCGTGCCGGCAGAGCAGGGCGCTCAAGCAGCTACCGATCATTAGCGACGCGTCATCGAGACGTCCAACTCGCCCGGCAGCCTCATTTGCCTTGCATGAGCAGCACGATCCGACCAGGCGGGCGCGGGCCGAGTTCCGCATTCCTGATGGTGGCCAAGGCATCGGTGAACGGTGCTTCCAAGCCGATCCATGAGCGCAGTTTGCCTTCGTTGGCCAAGCCTGCGAGTTCCTGTAGGTTCTTGAACCCTGCCGTGGCGAACACCATGCTGTAGCGCCCTGAAACGAAGCCGCGCAGCATCCTGCCAGGGGTGGGGTTGATGTCGACGAAGCGGCCTTTCGGTTTCAGCAACGCCAGTCCCTCGGAAACGGACAGCGTTCCGAGGGTGTCGAACACCGCGTCGTAACGCCCGTTCGATGCGAACGACGCCTTGTCCGCATAGGTGAATACCGGATCGACGCCGGCGGACCTGACGCTGGCCACGGAAGCTGGGCCGCAAGAGCCGCTGACGTGCGCGCCATGCGCCTGCGCCAACTGCACTGCGGCACTGCCCACGGCGCCACTGCAGCCATTGATGAAGATGCGCGAGCCCGGCTGCGCCTTGGCAGCACCGACGATGGCGGCCCAGGCGGTCGCCGCCGGAATGGGAATACATGCGGCCTCGCTGAACGAAAGGGAGGCGGGCTTGCGAACCACCAAGCGTGCGTCGGCATCAACGACTTCGGCAAACGCGCCCTGTTTCTTGATCTCCACCGTGCCGAACACTTCGTCACCGGCCCGAAAGTCTGTGACGTCGGTGCCGACCTGCTCCACCACACCAGCGAAATCCGAGCCCATGCCTTGCGGGAATTTTCTGCCGGTGACGATCTTCATGACGCCTTGGCGGATCTTCCAGTCGAGCGGATTGATGGCCGCAGCCTTGATCCGGACCCGCACCCGTCCCGGGGCGAGCTCCGGCAATATGTGCTCTCCCAATGACATCGTTTCGGGGCCGCCGTAGCGGCCGAATTGCACTCGTTTCATGGACCTTCCGTTTGCTGGTTGATTGCGGCCGTCTGGCTGCTTCTATGGGGCTATGGGTTCGAACTTGCCGAGGCATTGGAGTCCCCGGCGATGTTGGTGACGGCAGTCCGAGGACTCTCCTCGTTGCCCAGCGTGGCCAACATGACCGAAGTCTGCCAATCGAAGTACGGATTGAACGTGAGCCTCGCGTGGACCTTGCCGTCCTCGCGGTAGCCCCAATCCGAGTACCACACGGGCGCTCCCTGTTCGCAAGCTTGAGCCACGCGTTCGGCTTGACCGTTCAGACAGATGCGAAGGCTGCCCTTGTCGCCATAGAGCGGATTGGCCGGTGAGAACATCAGGCCCATGTGCGAAAACTGGCTGATGTGCTGCTCAGGAAGCCGGTCGCCTCGGATCAGGATGCGTGCAGCGTCGGTCAATGCCTTCGGTTTCGTTCCGTACCAGATCAACCGGCTTTGCGGATTCGTGAAACGACGCTGGAAGACATCGAGCAGGTAGTCCGTATCGAGAACGGAATCGTGCTGCGCGACCACCATGAAGACTGGCTTGTCGTAGGTCCGCTCGCGCAGCAGACGCCGCGCGATGACGCTGGTGCGATAGAACTGCGCGTATCCGTTGGTCGGCACGTTCATGTATCGCACTGGGGTTTGCATGGGGAACGAGCCATTGGGGCTCATCAGCCAGGGACGGACCAGCGCAGCCAGCGGCGCAACCCAGTCGAACGGCATGCTTTTGAAACCGGGCGAGAACAGCACCAGGCCCGCGATCTCTGGATGGCCGTAGGCGTACTCCAACACCAGGTTGGCGCCGGTGGAGAACCCGCCCAGGTACACCGGTCCGTCGACATCGTTCTCAAGCGCCAGCGTCTGCTCCTGGACGATGCGCTGCCATTGCTCGGCCGTCACGGCCAGCAGGTCGTCGGGGCGCGTGCCGTGCCCGGGAAGGAGTACCGTGCGCACGAGAAATCCCTGTGCGGCCAATGCATGCGCGACGTCATGGAACGACCAGGGCGAGTCGCCCAGTCCGTGGACCAACAGAATGCCTTTTTGTGGCGGCGCATCCATGCCTTGTGAAGCGGGGCGCCACTCCTGCGGACCGTTCCACTGCAATTCCGCTTCCTCGTCGGGCAGCTGGAAATTGCGCGCAGCGCGCATTGCCATGAGCGTTTCGCTTCGGTAGTCGTCGAAACTCACCGAAGCAATTGGCCCATCGACCTTTGGCGCCGTCGTGCAAGCGCCCAACAGGCTGGAGGCGGCCAAGGCAAGCGCCGCCAGCGCAAGAATTCCGAACAGGCGAGAGGCCCAAGGGCGACGCCCCGATTTACGCCAATTCGGCATGGTCTTCTTTCGTCAGGTGGATGTTGCCGGCTGCGATGTTCTCTTCCAGATGCGCGATGGCACCTGTACCGGGAATGGCGAGCATCACCGGAGAGTAGGCCAGCAACCAAGCCAGGGCGATCTGGGCGGTGGTGGCGCCATGCCGGGCGGCGATGCGCACCAGCCGCCCGTCGTCGAGCCTTTGCAAGCCGCCGCCCAGCGGGAAGAACGGGCAGAAGGCAATGCCATCGGCAGCGCATGCGTTCAACAGGCTGATGTCGTCGCGCTTGCCGAGGTGGAAGTGGTTCTGAACCGCCGCCACAGGCGCGATCGAGCGCGCCTGGGCGAGGTGCTCGATGTCGACATTGCTGATGCCAAGGTGCCGGATGAGCCCTTCCTCGCGCAGCTTGGCCAAGGCTTCGAAGCGCTCGGCCAGCGACTCGCCGTGCGGCACCGTCATTTCGCCGATGCGCAGGTACACCAGGTCGAGGCGATCCAGCCCCAGGCTGGCCAGATTCTCTTCGACAAGCCTGCGCATATCGGCGCCCGTGGCGGGCCGATGGCTGCCCTCCGTGTTGAACACGACGCCGACCTTGGTCGCGATCACCAAGCCGGAGTGATAGGGATGCAGCGCCTCTCGGATGAGTGGATTTGCGCGTACCGAACCATCGCTGCTCTGGTAGAACTCTGCGGTGTCGATCAGGTTGACACCGAGTTCCACGGCCCGGCGCAGCACCGCGCGTCCAGTTTCCGGGTCGCGCGCCGGGCCGCGAAAACCATTGCACGGCAGGCGCATGGCACCGAAGCCAAGCCGGTTGATGGGAAGATCCCCGCCAAGGCGGAACTCGTTGGGATTGGCAGCGGACGTGTTCATTACGTTCTCCTGTGAAGTTGGAATACGCGCGAGGCGCGAGTCAAGCGCGTCCAAGCCGCTCGGCGACCCGGTCGAAGATGTATTCGGTGGCCGTGGCGTAGCCCCCAATCTGGCAGTGCGACTGCGCCGTCGACGTTTCGTCGAACAACAGGTATTCCTTGGGGCACTGCAAGGCGTCATAGAACTTCTTGGCGCCGTGGAAGACCTCGCCGGTGCCGTCCAGGACGAACGTTTCGCAGGTCACTTGGTCCAGAATGGCCGAGTTGTCATAGGGCTGGAGGGCCTGCACTACATCCTTGATCGAGTTGGGCACGCCGTGCTTCCAGGCGTAGTCACTCACCAGATTCCGCAGCTGCTCAGGAAGCTCGGCCAGCGGCCGGTTAGCGAAATGTTCCAGTTGCTTGATGATCTCGCGCCCCCAGCTGATGTTGCCGGGGTCAGTGATGCAGAGCTTGATGCGTTTGTCGAACGCGGCGGCGCGGGGTGCCAGATAGCCGCCGAAACTCAAGCCCATCAACGCGATGTTGGACGCATCGATCTCGGAGAACTTTTCCAGCGCAAAGTCGATCAGTGGGCTGACGACCCTCTCCCAGTCCGGGCGGAACGTGAGATTGTTCAACCTCAGTGCGAATCCCTGGCCTGGACCATCGTAGGTAAGACAATGAATGCCGCGCTGAAGCGCGCCCTCGCAAACCCATCGCGTGTCTTCGGCCCAAGTATCCCGACCGGGCGTGACGATCAGCAGCGGAGCCTTTTCTTCCGCGTGGGGTGACCTGTAGAAATAGCCGGGAAGAAAGCTGCCCTCGTACGGGATTTCAATGCGCTCACCGGGGTAGCCGGACAGCTTTATATAGCGCTCGTAGCAGGTGGAGCTGGCGACTGCATACTCACGCATGCGCTTATCTTCGAACCGGCTGAAGTACAGCAGTGCGCCGCGCCAGTAAGTCGAAGCGCGGAGGTAAGCGGTCGATGCAGTAACCCGCTTGTCTTTCCTTTCCGCTTCTTCAGCCCTGTCTTGCAGCCGGCTGGCCAAGGTGGCCCACGCATTGATCCAGGATTCTTCATCGCTGCCGTTGAGCTGGTACACGACGTCCATGACTTCACCGAAATCGGTCATGCCGTAGGGCATCAGGCTCAACGTGTGTTTGATCAATGCATCAATCAGGACGTTGTCATTGAAGAATTGTGGTTGCGCCCAATGCTTTCCCGACAGTGACGGGGCACTTCCACTGGCGCTTTCTCCATTCATGCTGTTGGATTCGGTCGGATTCTTGCCTTGAGTGTTCATAGTTCGTCTCCTGCTACTTGGGCGCCCCGAGGGATGCGCCGTGGAGGAAAGTACTGACGGCTTGGTCGACGATCTCGTCGACCTCGCCATCGGACAACGGAGCGGAGGCCAAACCCGAGGCTGCGCGCAGCTTGGCGTTGCTGGCCACCATGCTGATGAACTGTTCGGCCAGCGACTGGGCAGGCACCGCGCTTGAGAGCCCCTGTCCAGGCAGCTGCTGCTGTTGCTGTTGCGCGATCCATGCAGCGAGAATGCTTACGGCCTTGCCGTAGCTGACGTCCCACATTGCTTGTGCGACATCGGGAAAGCGCCGCCCCTCGTTGACCAACAACCGGTGCAGCGCCAAGGTGCGTGGCGACAGCGCCGATTTCAGCAACTGCCTGCCCAGCCGTGGAAGCACATCCGCGGGTTGCCCGGTGATGTTTAGCTGTTCCAGCGGCTTCGCCACTTCCGCGCACAGGCGGGTCATCGCCTCCTTGAACAAGCCTTCCTTGCCGCCGAAGTGGCTGTAGATGGTGCTGCGCGAGCCGCCGACGCGATCGATCAGGTCATCCACGGCAACGCCATCGAAGCCGCGCTCGAGAAACAGTTCCGCCGCCACGGAAGTTAGATCCCGCAGGCGCTGAGCCCCCTTCGCAGTCCGGTGCTTGGGAGGGAGGGTTCGCTCTTTGTCAGCCAAGTCGGTTTGCCTTTGTTTGCTCTCAATATGTACTGTACTATACAGTACAAAACAGAGCTTGCCAACCACCTTGTCCTTTTCCAACCAAGGCGATCGCCACCGCTGGCTGGGGGCGGCCGCGACCAAAGAATGGATTGCGCGATGGAGATCAGGCATCTGCGATGCTTCATGGCAGTGGCGGAAGAGCTTCACTTCGCGCGGGCGGCTGAGAAACTGCACATTGAGCAGTCGCCGCTTTCGCGTGCCATCAAAGAACTAGAAGAGGATCTTGGCGTTCAGCTATTCGCCCGCACCACCCGCAGTACCCGACTGACGCGCGCGGGCCGAATGTTCCTGGAACACGTGCCTCGTGTATTTGCCTCGCTGCAGCAGGCTCGTGACAGTGTGAAAGCCGCCGCCAACGGCTTTCACGGCCAATTGCGCATCGCTTTGT
Organism: Stenotrophomonas thermophila; assembly: GCF_001499715.1. Taxonomy (NCBI): domain Bacteria; kingdom Pseudomonadati; phylum Pseudomonadota; class Gammaproteobacteria; order Lysobacterales; family Lysobacteraceae; genus Stenotrophomonas; species Stenotrophomonas thermophila. The sequence continues at coordinate 92,478 of NZ_CVIW01000045.1, forward strand.
CTGACGGCATCACGCCTACCTGCTTCTCGGCCCTCTTGGCACTTTGCCGACAGGAAGAGCCTGAGATCGAGATTCGCTTGACCGAGATTCCCTTGTCGCAGCAGATCAAGGGACTGTACGAAGATCTCTACGACGTGGGCTTTGCTCAGTTGGATGAAGCAGGTGATGGACTTCTTGCAGAACCGATCTGGCATGATCCATTGATGGTGGCGGTGCCTGCACGTCATCCGTTGCTCGCCTACAAGCGCATACCTCTGGACGAGATGCTGCGCTATCCCTTGGCACTCTGCGATCCGCAAGCATGCGAAGGACACGCCCGGCAAGTTGATCGCGCTTTGCGTCAATCGAGTCTGGAGCCGTTGATCGCCGAACGAGTGGCGTCGTTCGATCTGATGATGACCCTGGTATCGGCAGGTTTTGCGCTGGGATTGGCAGGCGCGTCGCAGATTGCCGCAGGCCGCGAACCAAGCGTGGTTGCCCGTCCACTTGCTGACCGTTCGCACGTGCTCACGACTTACCTGTTGCGCATGGATAGGGAGCCGTCGGATGCCTTGGCTCGTTTCATCGAACGAGTCTATGCCATTGAACCACCAAGAGGAAAAACCTCTGCTGTGCGAGAACGAACTGACCCACCTGAGGAGATTGAGCCATGAAGAGGATCATCCCACTTCTGCTTGCTGCAACGCTGGCGGCGTGCAGCAAACCAGAGCCAACCGAGACGAGTGGCAAGTCCGCGCCAATCGAAACGGCGGAATCGCTCGCCGCCAATCCCGAACGCCTGAAGGAACTGCGACAGCGGTGCAAGACAGACCGCGCCAAGCTGGGCGACGAACTATGCAACCGCGTGGCCGAGGCGACGAATCGGCGCTTTATGGGTGATGGCGAAACCCGATACACGCCGCCGAAAGAGCAGCCGAAATTCTGATCGTGGGCGAATAGGCACGGGTTTCCGCTTCCTCGCCCGATACGCCGCAATGTGCCCAAGCTTGCGGCGTCTTCCTGCTATTAGCCCTCGCGCGAAATCTTGCTTTTTCCTCGACCTTTGTCCCGATAACGGTCTTTGACCGGCCCTTTACCTGACCTCGATTCTCGCGGGTGTGGCACGCCTTTGTGTGCCGCATGCCACACGGGAGAAAGCGGAGGCCGGGATGCAGGGTCAAGGTGTGCTGTTCGGGCAAATCGGTGTCGTGTTGGGCATCGTGATCGCCGGCGTGTGGGGCGCCACACAATGGACAGCCGCCGCCCTGGGCTATCAAGTACGCCTGGGCTCGCCCTGGTTCGATTTCTTCGGCACGCCGGTCTATCTCCCTTGGCGGCTCTTCGAGTGGTGGTACTTCTACGGCGCCTATGCGCCGCGCGTCTTCGACACCGGCGGCGCCATCGCGGGCGGTAGTGGTCTGGTGGCCGTAGTGATCGCTATCGCGATGTCAGTCTGGCGTTCGCGGCAGTCGAAGCTGGTCACGACCTACGGCTCGGCGCGCTGGGCCGAAGCCGCCGACATTCGCAAGGCGGGTCTCGATAAGCCGGCCGGCGTTTTCCTCGGTCTGCATCGCGGCCAATACCTCCGGCATGAAGGGCCGGAACACGTCCTGACCTTCGCGCCGACGCGCTCGGGCAAGGGCGTCGGCCTGGTGGTGCCGACGCTGTTGAGCTGGCCGGCGTCCGCCGTCGTTCACGACATCAAGGGTGAGAACTGGCAGATCACCGCTGGCTGGCGCTCGCGCTTCTCGCATTGCCTGCTGTTCAACCCCACCGATGTGAAGTCAGCGGCCTACAACCCGCTGCTCGAAGTCCGACGCGGCGCGCATGAAGTGCGCGACGTGCAGAACATTGCCGACATTCTCGTTGACCCCGAAGGGGCGCTGGAGCGCCGCAACCATTGGGAGAAGACCTCGCATGCGCTGCTGGTCGGCGCCATCCTGCACGTGCTCTACGCGGGAGAGGACAAGACGCTGCGCGGCGTCGCCAATTTCCTCAGCGATCCAGCATGCCCGTTCGAGCTGACGCTGCACCGGATGATGACGACGCGGCACTTGGGGGATGCGTCGCATCCGGTGGTGGCCTCGGCCGCGCGCGAAGTTCTCAACAAGAGCGACAACGAGCGATCGGGCGTGCTGTCCACCGCCATGTCGTTCCTCGGCCTGTACCGCGACCCGACGGTGGCCGAAGTCACCTCACGCTGCGACTGGCGCATCGCCGACCTGATCGCATCCGAGCATCCCGTCTCGCTATATCTCGTCGTGCCGCCGTCCGACATCAGTCGCACCAAGCCGCTGGTGCGCCTGATCCTCAATCAGGTTGGACGGCGCCTGACCGAATCGCTAGACGGCAGTGACGGCATCGCGCGCCGCCACAAACTGCTGTTGATGCTCGACGAGTTCCCGGCGCTGGGCCGACTCGATTTCTTCGAGACGGCGTTGGCGTTCATGGCCGGCTACGGCATTCGCAGCTTCCTCATCGCGCAGTCGCTCAACCAGATCGACAAGGCCTACGGCCAGAACCATTCCATCCTCGACAACTGTCATGTCCGGGTGACGTTCGCCACTAATGATGAACGCACGGCCAAGCGCATCTCCGAAACGCTGGGCACGGCCACGGAGCTGCGCGCGCAGCGCAACTACGCCGGACATCGGCTGGCACCGTGGCTGGGCCACCTGATGGTGTCGCGGCAGGAAACGGCGCGACCGCTGTTGACGCCGGGCGAGGTGATGCAGCTCCCGCCCGACGAGGCCGTGGTGATGGTGTCCAGCGTGGCCCCCATCAAGGCGATGAAGCTGCGTTACTACGCTGATGCCAACTTCAAGCGGCGCGTGCTCCCACCGCCCGCACTTGCTGCCGGGCGCTACTTGGATGCGCCGCCAGCCCGGCCCGACAACTGGAGCGGGCTGGCCATCCCCGCCGTTCCGGCTGCGTCCGCCACCGTCGGCCTGGTGGACGACGACACCGGCACCGCGGATGACGGCGGCCCGCGCCGGCAGCCGGAGCTATCCGAGGTCGCCGAGTACAGCCCCGAACCGCGGCCGGCCGACAACGACCTGGCGCTGCTCGATGACGACGCCCTGCCGTTGCCGCTTCCTCGCCAACTAGACCCGGCCATGCAGCGCACGGCTCGGCTGGCGTCCCTCGACCCCGACGACGGAATCCAGCTATGAGCCAGTACCGTCTCAACCTGTTCATTCCGCCCGAGCACGCCAAGCGCCTGGACGAACTGGCTGCCAAGAAAGGCGTGTCCAAGTCGTCCATCGTCGCGGCGGCGCTGGCGTCCTGGCTGTCGCCCGACGCGGGCGACCAGCGCGAAGCCGCCATCGCCAAGCGGCTCGACCGGCTGTCGCGCCAGTTCGAGCGTCTGGAGCGCGACCAGAACATCGAGATTGAGACGCTGGCGCTGTTCGTCCGCTATTTCCTGACGGTCAGCACGCCGGTGCCCGAAGCCCATCAGGAAGCGGCCCGTGCACAGGGCAAGGCGCGCTTCGAGCAGTTCGTCGAACAGCTTGGCCGCCACCTGCTGCGTGGGCGCAGCCTGGTGCGCGACGTGGTGGAGGAACTGCAGCCGGATACGGCACGGCTGGACGATGCGGCGGCGCTGGCCGAGGCGCAGGAGCGTGCGTCATGAGCGCCGTACCGCAGTCCTTTACTACCACGTCGCTCGACCGGCGCATCCGCATGTTGCGCACGGCGATGGGGCCGCTGATCGCCGCCGCGCTGGAAGACCCGGACGTGGTGGAAATCATGCTCAACCCCGACCACACGCTCTGGGTTGATCGGCTGTCGTCGGGTCGCGCGCCGCTTGGCGCGGAGCTGTCCGAGGCGGACGGCGAACGCATCATCCGTCTGGTCGCCGCCCACGTCGGTGCGGAAGTGCATCGTGGCCAGCCGCTGTTGACCGCCGAATTGCCGGAAACGGGCGAGCGCTTCGAGGGCATCCTGCCACCGGCCGCGCCGGGGCCGGCCTTCGCGTTGCGCAAGCGTGCGGTTGGCGTCATCCCGCTGGAGCGCTACGTCACCGATGGGATGATGACCGTCGAGCAGGCTGCGTTCCTGCGCGGCGCGGTACGCGAGCGGCAGAACGTCCTGATTGCCGGTGGCACCAGCACCGGCAAGACCACGCTTGCCAATGCTCTGCTCGCGGAAATCGCCGCCACCGGCGACCGCGTGCTGGTGCTCGAAGACACGGTGGAACTGCAATGCGCGGCGCGCGACCACGTGCCGCTGCGCACGCGCGCCGGCGTCGTGTCCATGACCGAGCTGGTGCGCGCCACGATGCGCCTGCGCCCCGACCGCGTGATCGTCGGCGAGGTACGCGGCGGCGAGGCGCTGGATCTCATCAAGGTATGGGGCACCGGCCACCCCGGCGGCATCGCCACGATCCATGCCGGCTCCGCGCTGGGCGCGCTCCTGCGCCTAGAGCAACTGATTCTCGAAGTGGCCGTGAATCCGCCGCGGGCGCTCATCGCCGAGGCCGTCAACGTCGTGATCCACATCGCCGGTCGCGGCCGCCAGCGCCGCATCGAGAGCATCGCCCGCGTCCTTGGCTTCGACGGCGTGGGCTACCGCCTGGCGGACGCGCTGGAGGCGCCGCTTCCCGAGCTACCGCTGTCTTTCCCGTCCCCCGACCACCTTGGAGAACTGCCATGACGCAGACGCATGCCCCTGCTTTCCGCCTTTCCGTAAATCCGGCTTCGTGTTCGGCGCGCCTGCGCCGCTTGGCCGGGCCAGCGCATCACGGTCTGCTGCTGGCCGCCGTGATGCTGATGACAGCCGGCACGGCGAAGGCCGCCGGCTCCTCGATGCCCTGGGAAGGGCCGCTGCAGTCCATCCTCGAATCCATCCAGGGGCCGGTCGCGCGCATCGTCGCCGTCATCATCATCATCGCCACGGGCCTCGCGCTGGCCTTTGGTGACACGTCGGGCGGTTTCCGCAAGCTCATCCAGATCGTCTTCGGGTTGAGTATCGCCTTCGCGGCGTCCTCGTTCTTCCTGTCGTTCTTCAGCTTCTCCGGCGGGGCCGTCGTATGAGCGCGACCATAGACCTGCCGGGCTTCGAGGTGCCGCTGCATCGCTCGCTGACCGAGCCGATTCTGTTGGGCGGCGCGCCGCGCACCGTGGCCATCGCCAACGGCACGCTGGCCGCCGCCGTGGGCTTGGGCCTGCAACTGTGGATTCCCGGCGTCGTGCTCTGGATCGTCGGCCATTCGCTGGCGGTGTGGGGCGCGCGCGTCGATGCGCAGTTCATGCCTGTGTTCGCCCGGCACATCAAGCACAAGCCGCTGCTGGACGTGTGACGGGAGGACGCCGCGATGCTGAATCTCGCCGAATATCGCCAGCGCCCGGCCTTGCTCGCCGACTGGCTGCCGTGGGCTGGTTTGGTCGCGCCCGGCGTGGTGCTGAACAAGGATGGTTCGTTCCAGCGCACGGCGCGGTTCCGTGGGCCTGATCTCGACAGCGCGACGCAAGGCGAGCTGATCGCCACGACGGCGCGCTTGAACAATGCGCTGCGCCGGCTCGGTGCCGGCTGGGCGCTGTTCGTCGAGGCCGAGCGCCGTCCGGCGGCGGACTATCCGCACTCGGATTTCCCCGAACCGCTGTCCTGGCTGGTGGACGAGGAACGCCGCGCGACCTTCGAGGGTGAGACCGAGGACGAAACGCTCCGAGGGAGCGTTTCGCGGTCGAACGGCAACCACTTCGAGAGCGGCTATCACCTCACGCTGCAATACCTGCCGCCGGAGGAGTCCCGCGCCCGCGCGGCCAAGCTGCTCTACGAGAACACACCGACCGCCGGCGTGGATTGGCGCGAACGCCTGACCGCGTTCGTCGCGGAAACCGGGCGCATCTTCGACCTGCTCGACGGCGTGATGCCGGAAATCGACTGGCTCGACGACGCCGACACGCTGACCTACCTGCACACGACCGTCTCGACGCGGCGCTACCGCATCGACGTGCCGGCTGTGCCGTTCCATCTCGATGCGCTGCTGGCTGACATGCCGCTGGTTGGCGGCCTTGCACCGATGCTGGGCGACGCACACCTGCGCGTGGTGACGGTGCGTGGCTTTCCGACCTCGACCTGGCCGGGGATTCTCGATGACCTCAACCGGCTGGGCTTCGCCTACCGCTGGAGCACGCGCTTCCTGTGCATGGACAAGGCCGAGGCCGAGAAGGAGCTGGGCCGCCTGCGTCGGCAGTGGTTCGCCAAGCGCAAGAACGTCCTGGCCCTGCTGCGCGAGACGATCTTCCAGCAGGAAAGCCCGCTGGTTGATACCGACGCCAGCAACAAGGCTGCCGATGCGGACGCCGCCCTGCAGGAGCTGGGTAGCGACCAAGTGGCCTTCGGCTACGTCACTGCCACGGTGACGGTGCTCGATGTCGACGCCGACGTGGCCGACGAGAAGCTGCGCAGGGTGGAGCGAGTCATCCAGGGCCGCGGCTTCGTGACCATCCCCGAAACCCTCAATTCCGTGGAGGCGTGGCTATCGTCGGTGCCGGGCAACGCCTACGCCAACGTGCGCCAGCCCATCGTCTCGACGCTGAACCTGGCGCACCTGATGCCGGTGTCGGCGGTATGGGCCGGGCCGGAGAAGAACGACCACCTCGACGGCCCGCCGCTGATCGTTACCCGCACCGAAGGCGCGACGCCGTTCCGGCTGGTGACGCACGTCGGTGACGTGGGCCACACGCTGGTCGCCGGCCCGACCGGCATGGGTAAGTCCGTCCTGCTCGCCACGCTGGCGATGCAGTTCCGCCGCTATCCCGGTTCGCGCATCTTCGCCTTCGACATGGGCCGCTCCATGCGGGCGACGGCGCTGGGCCTCGGTGGCGAGTATTACGAGCTCGGCGCCGATGGCGCGATCGCGTTCCAGCCACTCGCGCGCATCGACCAGGAGGGCTATCGCACCTGGGCGGCCGAGTGGGTCGAAGGCCGCCTGTCGCACGAAGGCGTCGCCGTCGGCCCCGACGAGAAGGTGGCCATCTGGTCGGCACTCGGCAGTCTCGCCGGTGCGCCAGTCGAACAGCGCACGCTCACGGGCCTGTCGGTGCTGTTGCAGTCGAACGCGCTGCGCCAGGCGCTCTCGCCCTACGTGCTCGGCGGCGCGCACGGCAAGCTGCTCGACGCCGACCACGACCGTCTGGGCGCGGCCGACGTGCAGTGCTTCGAGATGGAGGAGCTGATGCACAGCAAGGCCGCGGTACTGGCCGTGCTGGGCTATCTATTCGCGCGCTTCGAGGAGCGTTTCGACGGTGCGCCGACGCTGCTGATCCTCGACGAATCCTGGCTGTTTCTCGACGACCCGGTATTTGCCGCGCGCATCCGCCAGTGGCTCAAGACGCTGCGCAAAAAGAACGTCAGCGTCATCTTCGCCACGCAGTCGCTGGCCGACATCAAGGATTCGAGCATCGCGCCGGCGATCATCGAGAGCTGCGCCAGCCGCATCTTCCTGCCGAACCCGCAGGCCACCGAGCTGCAGATTCGCACGATCTACGAAGGCTTCGGCCTCAACAGCCGGCAGATCGAGATCGTCGCGACTGCGCAGCCCAAGCGTGACTACTACTACCAATCTCGCACAGGCAATCGCCTGTTCGACCTCGACCTGGGGCCGGTCGCACTCGCATTCGCGGGTGCTTCGACGCCCCAAGACCAGCGCGCCATCGACGGCGTGCTGCGCGATGCCGGCGCTTTCGGCTTCGCCGGCGCCTGGTTGCGTCATCGCGGCCTCGATTGGGCGGCCGACCTGCTGCCGTCCGCGCCCTCCGCCGCGTCCTTTCTCGCTCGTCAACCCCAGGAGATTTCGCCATGAAAACCCGTGTGCTTTCCACGGCGCTTGCCGCCGTGCTGTCCGGCTCGCTGCTGCTCGCGCAGCCGGCGTCGGCCATCACCGTCATCGACCCGACCAACCTCGTGCAGAACACGCTGACCGCGATTCGCACGATGGAAATGATCGAGAACCAGATCAACCAGCTCCAAAACGAGGCGCAGATGCTCGCCAATCAGGAGCGTAATCTGGCGAGCCTGCCGTTCAACGTGGCCAACCGGTTGCGCTCGACGCTCGCCACCACCGAACGGCTGATCGCTCAGGCGCAGGGACTGGCGTTCGAGGTGCAGAGCATGAACGCCGAGTTCGCGCGTTTGTATCCAGAGCAGTACGCCGCCACCGTAAGCGGCAACCAGATGTACCAGGATGCGCGCCAACGTTGGCAGAACACGCTCAACGGGTTGCAGACCGCGATGCAGATGCAGGCGCAGGTGTCGCAGAACCTGTCCGACGACGAGGGCGTGCTGGCCGACCTGGTGAGCCAGAGCCAGTCCGCGACCGGCGCGTTGCAAGCCACGCAGGCGACCAACCAGCTTCTGGCCCTGCAGGCGAAGCAATCCATCCAGACGCAGCAGCTCCAGCTCACGCAGGGCCGTGCGACGGCGCTGGAACTGGCACGGCAGGCCGCCGCCGTCGAACGTGGCCGCGAAGTGACGCGGCGCTTCCTCGGCACGGGCACGGCGTACACGCCGCAGCCCGTCACCTTCTACGGCAACTGACGGACACGGCCATGAAACGTGCGCCCGTCCTGTTCGCCTTCGCGTGCCTGCTGGCCAGCTGCGGCCGGCCGCAGGCGCTGTCGGTCGATGCGCTCGCCGCCGACCCGGCGCGGCTGCACGCGCTCACCGCGCAGTGCCGCCGCGGCGAGCAGGACGGCGCGTTCTGCGCGCGGGTCGCGCAAGCCGACCTCCGCCGCTTCCTTTCCGGGCAGGCCGGCCCGGACGAATACCAGACGCTCGCCGACCTGCCGCCGATTCCGGCCAGCTTCGACGAACCCATCGCCGCAGTGGAGGGCCGGCAATGAACGACGTCGCCATCATCGATCGCTTCCTCAACACGTTCTCCACCTACATCGACTCCGGCTTCGGCCTGCTGCGCGGCGAAGTCGCGTTCCTGACCGCGACGCTGGTGGCCATCGACATGACTTTGGCCGGTCTCTATTGGGCGCTTGGCCACGCCACCGGTCAGGGCGAGGACGTGATAACCAAGCTCATCCGCAAGGTGCTCTACGTCGGCGCCTTCGCCTACATCATCGGCAACTTCAACTGGCTGGCCAGCATCGTGTTCCGCTCGTTCGCGGGCCTGGGCATGACCGCCACCGGTTCGCTGAGCATGGAGACGTTCCTGCAGCCGGGACGGCTGGCCAAGACCGGCATTGATGCCGGCATGCCCATCCTCGACCAGATCAGCGAGATGGCCGGCTTCCCGGAAGTGTTCATCAACATGACGCCCATCGTCGTGATGTTCCTCGCCTGGCTGGTGGTCATCGTCTGTTTCTTCGTGCTGGCGGTGCAACTCTTCATCACGCTGATCGAGTTCAAGCTGACCACGCTCGCCGGCTTCGTGCTGGTGCCGTTCGCACTCTGGAACAAGACCGCGTTCCTTGCCGAAAAGGTGCTCGGCAACGTCGTGTCGTCCGGGGTCAAGGTGCTGGTGCTGGCCGTCATCGTCGGCATCGGTACGGGGCTGTTCGCTGAGTTCCAGGTGACGCCGGACGAGCCGTCCATCGACCACGCATTGGTCGTGATGCTGGCCTCGCTTGCCTTGCTGGCGCTCGGCATCTTCGGGCCGGGCATCGCCACGGGGTTGATTTCCGGCGGGCCGCAACTCGGTGCCGGCGCGATGGCCGGCGCAGCACTGGGCGCAGCGGGAACCGCCGTCGCGGTCGGCGCGGCTGCTACCGGCGTCGGCGGTGCCGTGGCGGCCGGGGCGCGTATGGCGCCAGCCGCCGCGAAGATGGCCGCCAGCGGCGCGCGTGCCGCTGCTTCAACCGCTGGTAGTGCGCGATCGGCGTTCCAAGCCGGTTCTGCCGCTGCCGGCGGCGGCGCGAAAGGCGCAATGGCGGGCCTGGGAAACGTCGCCAAGACCGGCGCCAAGGCAGTCGGCCAGAAGGCCGCTGCCGGGGTGCGTTCGTTCGGGCAACGCGCTGCCGCCGCGTTTCGCGCGGACGGCGCTGGGCCCGCAGGCGGTGCTGCCGCATCAGGTCAAGCCGCCAGCGGAGAAGCCCCGACCAATCCCGCCGGCCAACAGCAACCCGCGTGGGCCAAGCGGCTGCATCGCCGCCAGCAGATTGCCCATGCCGCCACCACCGCCGCGCACACGCTGCGCGGTGGAGACGGCGGCGGCTCGGCACAAGGACCGAGCCTGGGCGATTCCGATTCATAAGGAGAACGAGCGATGCGATTCAAGCGACCGCAGGTGCGCTACGCCGATACGCCGCAGCCTGCCACCCCGTATCAAACCGCCGCGCAGGCGTGGGACGAGCGCATCGGCTCGGCTCGCGTGCAGGCGAAGAACTGGCGGCTGATGGCCTTCGGCTGCCTGGTGCTCGCGCTGCTGATGGCCGGCGGCCTGGTCTGGCGCTCGGCGCAGTCCATCGTCACGCCCTACGTGGTGGAAGTGGACAAGACTGGCCAGGTACGCGCGGTGGGCGAAGCCGCCACGCCGTACCGGCCGGCCGACGCGCAGATCGCCTACCACTTGGCGCACTTCATCACGCTGGTTCGCTCGCTTTCCGTCGACCCCATCGTGGTGCGGCAGAACTGGCTCGACGCCTACGACTACACCACCGACCGCGGCGCGGCCGTGCTCAACGAGTACGCACGCACCAACGATCCGTTCGCGCGCGTCGGCAAGCAGTCGGTGACGGTGCAGATCACCAGCGTCGTGCGTGCCAGCGATGCCTCGTTCAACGTGCGCTGGACGGAACAACGGTTCGTCAACGGCGCACCGGCTGGCACCGAACGCTGGAACGCCGTGGTTTCCATCGTCCAGCAAACCCCGCGCACTGAGCAACGCCTGCGCAAGAACCCGCTCGGCATCTACGTCAACGGCCTGTCCTGGAGCCGCGAGCTGGATGCGTCCGAAGGAGCCAAACCATGAACTCGCATTTCCGTACTTACGCTTTCGTGCTGACGCTCGTGGCCCTGTCGGGCTGCGCCTCGCAGGGCAAGCCGCCACCGCGCATTTCGCTCGATGCGCCGGTCCAGGCTCAGCCGCTGCCCGAACCGCCCAAGCCGGTCGAAGTGGTGGAGGTGCCGACGGTGCTGCCGATGCCAGCGCAGATGAAGCCGCTGCCGGAGCCGGACGACACCAAGCCCGCACCGGAACCCGCCGACGAAACCGTGCGCGTGTCGCGCGCCAACGCCGAGGCGCGCATCGCGCCCACGCGCGAGGGCTACGTCAATGCGATTCAGGTCTGGCCGTTCACCGATGGCGCGCTGTATCAGGTCTATGCCGCGCCGGGGCGCGTCACCGTCATTTCGCTCCAACCCGGCGAAGAACTGGTGACGGTAGCCGCCGGCGACACCGTGCGCTGGATCGTCGGCGACGCGTCCAGCGGCGCCGGCAATGAGCTGCGCGTCAGCGTGCTGGTGAAGCCCATCCGTTCGGGCCTCAAGACGAATCTGGTCATCACCACCAGCCGGCGCACCTACCTGATAGAGCTGACCTCGACCGACAAGGCGTGGATGGCCTCGGCGTCCTGGGACTATCCGAAAGACCGGATGCTGGCCTTGCAGCGTCAGGTGCAGGCCGCACAAGCGGCGGCTCCGGTCGATAGCGGCTTGTCGCTGGAGAACATCCGCTTCCGCTACGCGATCAGCGGCAGCAATCCGCCGTGGAAGCCGCTGCGCGCCTTCGACGACGGCGAGAAGGTCTATATCCAGTTCCCGCCCGGTATCGCCCAAGGCGAACTGCCGCCGCTGTTCGTTATCGGCGCGCAGGGTGACGGCCAACTCGTCAACTACCGCTTCCGTTCGCCGTACTACATCGTGGACAGGCTGTTCGGCGCGGCCGAACTTCGCCTGGGCGGCGACAAGGGCGACGTGGTGCGCATCGAGCGCACGGATGGCACGCGGGGGAACTGACCATGAGCCAGGACGAAACCCCGGACGTGCCCATTCCCGATGCCGCGCCGAAGGTCGCACCGGAGAACGTGATGCTGCGGGCGCAGCCGCGCCCGGTGACGCGCCTCAATCGGCGCACGCTCGCCGTTCTCGCCGGATGCCTGGCGGTCGCGGTCATGGCTGCCACAATGTGGTCGCTGCAACCGAAACCGCGACGCAGCGACAGCGACCCGGCTGAGCTTTACAACGTCGACCGCGTATCGAAGTCCGAAGCACTCGACCAACTCCCCACCGACTACTCCAAGCTGCCGCCGAAGGTGCCGGAGCTGGGGCCGCCGCTACCGGGCGACTTGGGGCCGGCCATCGTGAAGTCGCAGCCGCCGGCGGTGGCCAGCTACTCGCCACCCGGCCAGGACGCGGCGGCGGCCGAGCGCGATGCACTGCGCAAGGAGGCCGAAGCGGCGGCGGGTTCGTCGGTGTTCTTCCGCTCCGGCAATCAGCACGCCACCGCCGCACCCGCGCAGGCCACTTCGGCCGTGCCGGCTTCCGGCCCGGCGGGCTTCGACCCGCAGGCCGCCGGGCCGGCCTCGACGGCGGCGCAGCCCGCCGACCCGACCGCCGTGCAGAACCGGCAAGACCAGAAAGAGGCGTTCCAGAAAGCCGGAATCACGGAAACCCGCAATTCCGGCAACCTGCAAATGCCGGCCTCGCCGTATCAGGTGATGGCCGGGACAGTGATCGCGGCGGCGCTGGTGACGGGCATCAAGTCCGACCTGCCGGGCGATGTGATTGGCACAGTGACGGAGCCTGTGTACGACACCGCAACCGGCCGCTACCTGCTGATCCCGCAGGGTTCACGCATTTTCGGCCGCTACAACAGCCAGGTTGCCTATGGGCAGAGCCGGGTTCAGGTCGTCTGGAACCGGATCATCCTGCCGGACACGTCTTCGCTGACGCTCGACAACCTGGCCGGTACCGACCAGGCCGGCTATGCCGGCCTGGAGGATGGCGTCGATTGGCATTGGGATCGCATCTTCGCCGGCGCGGCGCTGACGACGCTGCTGGGCGTCGGCGCCGAGCTGGCGGCGCCGGAGAATAGGCAGGACGGCGATCGCGTCATCATCGCCGGGCGCGACAGCTTGCAGGACAGCGTGAACCAGGTCGGGCAAGAGATGACCCGGCGCAATCTCAACATCCAGCCGACTTTGACCGAACGGCCCGGCCTCCCGGTGCGCATCATCGTCAACCGCGACCTGGTACTGCGGCCGTACCAGCCGCTGTTCTTCAACCGGGGGACTTCGCGATGAGCACGACGCGCAGGCTGCGGCTGGGGCCGCTGCCGAAAACCGAGAGCATCAAGCTGACCTTCGCATGCCCGGCCAGCCTCAAGGCCGACCTCGACCGCTACGCGGCGCTGCACGCGCAGACCTACGGCGAGGCGGTCGATGCCGTGGCGCTGATCCCGCACATGCTGGAGGCGTTCATGGTCGGGGATCGCGGTTTCAGGAGGGGAGGGCACGCAGCTCCGAAGCCTGCGACGAAGTGACGAGTGCAGGAAGACCGCTGCGCTCGCCTGCGCTATCCTAGAGGCCGATTGACGATGGTGTTGCCAGAGTCGTCGCCCCTCAAATCCCTCCATCTTCCGTGCCAGACAAAGGTCTTGCCGGGTGACGGTAAAAGCGACGGTAAGGCCTCATGTCGATCACAGCCAATCCCTTTAACCACGCGGGTTTGGGTGGCCTGTTGATGATGGAGTGGGAATGAGTTGAAAGAACGAGGGCGCCGAGAGGCGCCCTTGTTGTTTAAGGTGTCCGCTATCCATCAGGCAAATGGCAGGTAGTGGGGCAGCTGTTCTCCCAATGGTCTCATCGTTCGTGAGGTGGAGTTTGTACACATGCATTGATAACGCATCGAATATGCACTACTCAATGAGTTGACCCTTCTCAGGGGCACAATCATGACCCGGCACTCTACCAGTTCCTGGCGACACCTCACCGAACGGATAGAAACTACGACTCACCTAGACGGGCTAGCTGATCTGGTACTCAGTCGATTTCTTGATGGGGTTCTTGGAAGAGGCGCCTACTGGGTGAGCGGCGCCTACGCATCGAATCACCAAGATGCTTGGATGCGAGGCCGTGGCCTTCTTTTGAGCCGAACGGATGTCGTCTGGAGCGTTGCTCGGTGGCCGAGCCTCTCCGGATCCTGTTACATGCCGAGTTGTTAGTCTGACACTAAGGCCCTAAGATCAACCCGCGTCAAAGACCGATCCCGCTATGAGGTGCGTTTTGAATGCGGGATATAAATGGGGGATACAGCGGAAACCATGTGACAATGAGCTAGGCGGCTGGGATCTTTCAACACAGGAGGTGTGATATGGCTCTCTACAAATACGCGAACCGTTTGGCCCAGTCGCAGCATGCTGCGTTCGATGCAACGCATACGCCGGGTACGAGCGCACCGCACCCAGGAATATACCGCTGCACATCCTGTGGAGATGAGATTGCAATCGCAGGTGGCCACACACTTCCGCCTCAAAACCATCAGCAGCACGATCCCGCCAACGGTCAGATCAGGTGGCAGCTTCTAGTTTATCCAGTGCAGCAGGGCTAGCGAAAAACCTGGTGGTAGTGTTCCCTCTCGACCCAAAGCGGACATCTGTAAGTCTACCGGAGCGAGCTTGCGGTGGGGCCCGGTGGCGGAGAGCTTCTTCAGCGCAATGAAGAAGGAGTGACTCTAACGGCTGTGCAAGCCGACAGGCCACCGGATCAGATGTCTTTGACTACATTGTGGTGCTTTACAACCCAGTCCATCTGCTTAGTTCTGCTTATGCTCTGTCAGTTGTAGAGTTTGATCTGTGTAACACGCAAAGCGGTTCCTGAGTGTCTGTGGAACTCTGGCCGGTCGAGTCTGCTCAATCGGCATGCCAGTCAACAAGCGGCAACCGATATGTCGGGACTAATAAGGAGCACCGGATACCGCGCTTCGGGCGCGTTTAGCGATACACCTCAGACCACAGAACCCTATGGAATCGCAATGCCCGCACTTCATATCTTCATCGACACCAATGTATTTCTGAACTTCTACTCATTCCCAGAGGACAAATCCTCTGTACTTGAAGCCCTTATCAAGGTCCTCGGGCCGAGCAAGATCAATCTTCACTTGCCTAAGCAGGTGGAGGATGAATTCTGGAGGAACCGGGAGTCGAAGATTCACGCGGCGGTACTCGAGTTCAGAAATGCCAACCTTCCCACAGCGGTTCCGAACCATATGCGAGGTGCCGAAACTGCCACTCATTACAAGGACGCAATCGACGCAGCAGAGAGCGCTCGGAAGAAGCTTGTCGCGCACGTGTTGGGCTTGGCCGTTCTAGGAAAGCTTGAGATCGACACGCAGGTCACGGAAGTGTTCGCACGGGCAGTAAGATACCCTGATTCGGACCAGGTATTGGCTAGGGCTGTGGCCAGAATGCATAAAGGAAACCCCCCGGGTAAGGTTGGAAACATCGGGGATCGTTACAACTGGGAGATGTTGCTGGAGCAGGCGCCTAATGAGGATCTCTATATCATAACGAAAGACGGTGATTTCAGTTCTTTGCTTGGAACTTTGGACAAGAATCCTCGCCCGATGGCGTTCTTGGCCAAGGAGTGGGCGGAGAAAGCGCCTGGGCGTAATTTGTATGTCCATACTTCTATCCAGGCGCTTTTGAGTCACTACGAGAAGCTTGCAGCCCAACCTCAGGAACCCCAGGTGCCTGTGGAGACTGCGGTACCCGCTCCAGTTCCAGTGCCGGAGGTGGTGCCTCAGCTTTCTGTCACGCCGGTGCCTAATGCCGCCGATCTGATGGTCCAGCAGGCCAAGCAAGAGGCGATAAGCGCCCTGGTTAAGAGTGAGAGCTTCGCGCAAACCCATCAGGCGATCGCTACGCTTAGTTCGCTAATGAACTGGATCAATGTGGCGGAAGCGAACAAGCTTTTCGAGGCCGCCTTGGAGAACCACCAGATTAAATGGATCCTAACGGATTCGGATGTCAATGGCTTCTACCTCGACCTGCTGAACAAGCACTCACTACACGCGGAAGATGAGCTGGTCAACTTGATGATTGAGGAGCTCGGACTCCTGACCGATGACGATCCATTTTGATGATTGAGGAGTTCGGATTCCTGATCGATGAAGATCCTTGGAGGTGACGTGCCGTGGGGTCGTCTAGACAATGCTCTCGGAGGCTCGGTGTTCACACGCTACGACGCCACCAGATGGCGGGAGAAGACCGTCGCACACTGTGCCCGTCACGCGGTAGAGCCGGGTAAGCGCGGAATCGAGATGTGAACTTAGAACTCCCCTCACAAAAGCGCATCGTGCGGGGTGATCACTTAGTAACGTAGGCCAACATAGGCGCTGACGCTTGCCCGATCGCAACGATTCCTGTCACCACCGTTACTAGGTTCGCAAGAGTAGCGAGACGATCCATAAAGGACTTTCCCTCAGCAGTGGACATGCTGATCTTGCCACTCTCGCTGAGGTTGGCGTGCGCAACCGAACACAGCACTGCATCCAGAATCGGTGCGGCGCCCGTGATGAAGTATGTGTCGATCGTGTTTACTACCACCTTGAGTCGATCCAACAGAACCTTCTTCAGATCGTCAGGGAATGAGGACTGCAGTACAAAGTCAATCAGTTCGTTGGTACTACTACGAATCTCTTGCAACTGCTCAGAGGTCAGGGCCTTTCCGGGCTGCTTGGACTCAAAAAGCTCATCCATACTACTGAGGAACTGAATGGTGTGCGTATCGATAGGCGACATGTAGTCAGCCCAGCGGGTTCCAAATATGTTGCGGCTGAATGCAGAAAAGAAACATCCAACCATATGCTGGTGAGTGTTTCGAGCAAACTGCCGAGGATGATTGGACTCCAGCTGAGCTACAACTTGACCAGGAAGCGCCATCACACGCCCCACCCTGTCCAAGAGCGTAGGTGTGTGATCGCGTTGGACGCCGAGAATTACACACCATGCGTCATGCGCAACGATTGTAGGGTCTATGTCTCTTCCAGCTTCAACGATTGACAGTAGGCGACCTGCGGGGTTGTCTCCGTACATCCACTTCTCCTGCTAAAGGCGGCTATGCACTGGCTTCACTGCCGTGACGATTGAGATATCGCCGGCTAGGCGGAGCTTAACTCGGTCAATCTCAAGAATATCTGATTGCAACGAAGCTTAGCCTGACATGTTAACCACCCTCCACCCATTAGATTGCAGTGCAGCCAACTGTGGAGCAGTCACGCGATCTTTGTGAGTTGCGATAGCTAACAGCTCAGTGGGACGGGACATGCCAACGTAGAGACCTCGATATGCCCCCTTGATCGATTTAGGACCGCTGGGCATCGGGGATCCATTGGCAATGCTCTCCATGGCCGCCCCAATGTCATGCCGTTTCAGGTGATGAACTATTCCATCAAGAACTAAAGTGGCTAGGTGCGTCTCCCCCTTTACGGATGCAGTGGTTCCAACCTCAACTGACACCGTTTTTCCGCTATGAGAGACAACGACTGAGTTGTTCAATAGGCAGGAATCGGAGCTGGCATCATCATCCGTCTCCAGCGCCGCTGCGAATTCACTCTCATCGATCTCATCTTTCAGAAGAGGTTTCAGTACATCAAATATCAGAGAGATCGTCTGTGGCCAGGTGCTCGTCCCAATCAAATCTCCAGTTACCGCTAGCCTGTATCGAAGGCTACGGATCGGCGCAACGTCAATACCCTTTCCCTCAAGCGCTCGTAGAAGCCCGCTCGCGTCTCGCACGTCACGAACGATTTTGCTCCCTCCTGCTCGCAAACAGAGCAGGAGGGCGCGGGAGATGTCGCGAGTGCGCTTGGACAGGTCGACGGGAGCGCCCCCCATCCCGGAGGGGCTGCCAGAAGTGATCTGACAGACTCCTTTCCGCTTGCGCCAGATGCAGTCATCGAGAACAGAGGGTAGTAGTCAACGACATGGCGGCCGAGTCCCAATTTTGATGAGCCGGTCTTTCTTGAGCAGATCGCCTTGATGGGCAGCCCAGCACGATCCTGGTCACTCAAAGTATCGATGACTATTTGACCGAATCGACCGATAACGTCACCAACGTTTCCGTCGTCATACAGAATCACTACCGGCGCGTGCTCGCCCTGTCGCTCGGATACAACTTGCGCAGGATAGTCTTGAACAGAGGAAACGATTGCCGCAATGTCCTTTGGAAAACGTTTAGTAGAACTTACGGTGAGAGCCCCTTCTTTCGGAAAGGTGAGTTGCCCTTCATCCTTTCCATTGTTGAGTATCCTCTGGTTGCGGTCGCCGAATCTCTGCATAGTCACTGAGTCTCCGAAGATTGAGTTCAGAAGATGTTCTTGCTCAGAGTCGGTATCCTGCATTTCATCAATGAGAACCAGTGGATATCTCCATGACGCCGCGCGGGTTACAGAGGGTTGCCTCTTCAGTAGGTGACTCGCGAAAGCAAGCATATCCGCGTGGCGGAAAATTCCTTCGGAAGTCAGTTGATGTTTGATCTCTTCGGCTTGCTTCCATGTAGGTGAGCTCTCGCCAGGAAGACTTCCGATCTCCGTGCCGAGCTTGAGGTCTTCGCCGACGTGGATGAGCGTCCCGACGACATCGTCGCCATTAGGCTGCCTTTTCGCCCAACCCCTGAGAGTCCACTTCCTTTGCATTAAGTAGAGAGCATTTCTTTCAAACACGTCATTGTCGATGGAGTCGATCTCAATACCCTCAGACCGAAGCAGGGGCAGAGCAAGATGCGTGTTGATAAATGAGTGAATAGTTCCTATGAAGTGTGGATACGACAGTAGTGATGCGCCATGAGCATTCGATGCCAGGCGCTTCGAAATCTCCGTGGCTGCTACGTTTGTGTGGCTTATTACACAGATACCTCTGTTAGCGTGCTTCCACTTAGACGACAGCAGTATCAGTTTGGCAGCAAGGAGCGTAGTTTTCCCGCTTCCCGGAGCGGCCTGTACGTCACAGGAAGTCATCGCTTGAAGAACTGTGGCTCGTTCAGGGTCAGTGAAGTCCAAGCCAGGCATCAGATCAGCTAGTAGCGCCAAGTCTTCATCAGTGATTGTAGGCAGGGTCATGCGATCTCCTCTTGCGCGGGCTCAGCGTCATCATTCCCCGCTGAGGCGCATGCCCTTGGTGCACCAGTGGTAACGTGAAGCAGAGCTTCGCGAAGATAGCGGGGCAGCATGTCCAAGAGATCCTGTCCACCGCCATAGTTTCCACTGGCGAGAAGTCGAGCCGCGAACTGCGCGGCGACTGCCTTGGAGGCATCGCCTTCGTAGAGTGGCTTATAGATCTCACATGCCATAGCAACTTTGTCGCCGGCATGTTTGCCTTGGAGGATCGCCCATGTTGCAGCCGCCTCGACCTCCAGATCGGGAATTTTGGATTCGTCGAACTTAAGCCCCTGAGACTTCTTAGCGCAAGCTAGGCTTACTGCGGTGAAGATAAGTTGGGAGCAGCCGCTCAGTGCGAGATCATACTCAAGCGTCCATTGATCTGAGACAAAGACACGGACAGACTTTTCATCCTCCACCTCGACCCTGTCCTTCTTCCTCTGTACCACTGCAGCAACCTCCGCTGTGGTGTAGTCCTTTTCAAATCGCTTCTGGCCCTTCTTCTTTGGCGGATCGACGTAAGTCGCCTGCGTTGGAACGATATCTCTGTCAGTAACGCAACCTACTGGGATGCCAACCGAATCGGACCCGCCCGCGCGTTGGAAGATTCGTGCGTAGTGGTACAGCCCGACATCACCGACGTTGACGATCGACACGCCGTGGGCTGAAAGAGACAGCCCGGCTGCCTCAGCGAGCGCCGGAAGTAGCAAGGCTTCACCTGGTCCTTCTACTACCAAGATGCCTCGCGCGAAGAACAGGTTCGCCTTTGTTGCATCAAGAAAGCGCTCCAGGTACTCGAAATCAAGCTTATCCAGACGGGTGTCCGCCTGCCGGAGCGGGTATGTCCTAGATTTCCTGACCAGGATAAGTGACTGCAAAGGAGCGGTGGTCGCAAGGGAAGGGCTATGAGTTGAAAGGATCACCTGCACTGGGGATTGATCGTCCGCGCTCTTGCTCTCCATCAGTCGGAGCACTCGGTCCTGAAGCTGAGGATGCAAGTGCGCCTCGGGTTCTTCAATGAGTAGCAGCGGAAGTCCCTCTTCGTCACCACTCAACAGAACCAATTCAGTTGCCATGAACAGTGCGTTGTTGTATCCAAGCCCGCGAGCGCATTTCGCATCCTGATCAACGGCTTCCGGTGGAGTTAGCGACAGCTCGAATCTTTCAAGAATCTGAGTAAGACTACTGGACCCAGCGATGCGGATCCGGGAGGAGAGTGCCTCCCCTTCGAACGACATTCGGGAAAGGTAGTTGTTATTGATTTCATCTTGGACTGTGCCGATGGTCTCATGGCGCTGAATGTCATACTGCGCGCGACTCATCATCCCCACAAGCGTCGCCGGGGGAGTGCCGCCTTCAGGATCGAAGTCATTTTTGTCTTGAGAGACCATTGACTTGTGAGCGCCGAGTATCTGCGAAAGTCGCGACAGCCTGCCGGGCCGAAGCTCAGCCTCTGCATCTCGCAGAGGGCGTAGATAAGTCGCCCTGACCAGTTCTCGCACAGCAGCACCGACCTCGGGGCCTGAGCCATCCGCCCCACATCGGGTAACCGAGAACACTCTTGACCGCCTGCCTGGAGTGGCCGGTAGGCGTGTCGCTTGCAGATGAAGGATCAGCGATCTAGTGCCGTCCTTCTCGTAGGTAAGCCATTCCAGAACAGCTGCCTCTTGGGAGACGGACAGTTCCTTCAAGCATGCCTGGATTGTCAGTGTCTCAGCCTGCGCTGCACCATGCACATGAAAGTCCGACTCTTGGATTCGAACGCTCTCATAGCTCGTGGTCCAAAGGAGGAGCCGGATGGCATCGATGATAGTCGTCTTGCCGGCGTCGTTCTCCCCGATAAGGACGTTCAAGCCGTTGTTGAGCGTGAGGTCCAACTTCGGTGATGACTTTGTGTCTCCAAAGCCTCTGAAACCGCTCGCTTTGATGCTATGCAGGTACATGATCCATTTCCCTATTGGCTCTAAGTTCCGTAACTGCAATACCGACTAATCCTTACGGTAGGTGAGGTGGCGGAGCGTGCCCAAGTCGCTCTGCAATTTTCCGCTGCTGAGACGTCAGCGCCGGCCAGATGAGGTGCACTCGACTGGCGGGCATGGCTTTGAGGTCGTCCCTATGTTTATCATTTGATAGGGATACCTTGAAGAAGCTGGGGTTGTGATCGATCTGGTGCTTCTTGAGGCGCCAAAGCACAACGAACGCGTACTTCGGCGTCAGCTTTCCGTTCTTTCTGTAGTAGGCGAGCGCATTAGGCAGGATGTCTCCCTTTCCGGTTCCCTCCCTTGCCTCGGCGTCACTAACTCTCTGCAGCCGTTCGATGCAGCTGTCTTGGCGCATCCTTTCCGTAAGCCTAGAGAGCTTAGCGCGCGCGTCGACCTCGCTTAGCTTCCGGCCATCTTCATAGACGGCGACCTTGAATCTAAGTATGCAGGTCGAGCCGACGAGCATCGTGTTCTGGGTCAGCTGATTCGCAATCTCGAACTGGTACCGAAGCTGCTCTTGCTCACACAACTCGCAGCAAACTGTCGGCTGCTCGTGATCGATCGTTGTCTCGGTGAACCTCCACTCAGAGAAAGCTTCTGGAAGAGTATTCGCTACAGAAAGCGGGACGATGTTGTCCCTCACGCGTTCAATGAACTGCTGCACTTGATGCTCCCTCATCTGCGCAATCTGGCTTCGTATCGCCGAACTAAGTCTAAAGCGCTATGCTTTTCCATGCCCCTTGCGTCGTGTGGAAAGAAGCGCTCAGATCAAGCGTCTTCAACACTCAGCTTGCAGGAGCTATATCTTGGGCCGACCTTAGAAGGTCGAGTGTGGTAGTGCGCAATTGCTTTTCGCCCATGCAAGGGCTCATAGTTCGCCATCGATACCGTGACCCAGTTCACATGCCTGTTCAATACTAAGCTCAGCCAGAATGTCGAACAAGCCCTTGGCAATCCAAGGGTGGACCGCCGAGGGAACTGTAGACACGTACTGTCCATCTAGTTATCCGCTTATGGTCGGAAGTGGGGTTAGCTAATACCCGACTCGATCAAATCTGCTGAACGTGTTCTCGCTCAGCCTCACTCACTCCGGCCTAACCTCCCGACAAGCCCACTCAATCAGTCCCCGGCAAGCCAGAAATAGCCCATCAACTACCCCCTCATCCAAATGCCGCTCCGGCTCCGCTGCTACCCGGCAGCGGTCTGCCGCGTGCAGCAGCTCCAGCACCGTCAGCGCCCCCACCATCGCGCGCTCGCTCCTGGCAAGGCTCACACGGCGGCCGGGTGATACATCGGTTTCCGGCCAAGGGTGCCCATCAGCCCCCTCGCAGCCCCTCATGCGCTTGAGGATGCCGAGCAGGGAGTTTAGGTCGGGCAGGGGAGGGTCGTCGTTGATGGGCTCAACAACGCTGTACGAAGAGAGGGTGTCGGATTCGTTCATGGCGTCGGCTTCCGTGGCTGTGCTTAACAGCGCCACCGCGAAGAGGTGGCGGACGATGCGCGGCTGCAAACCGGAAGAAGCGATGTCATAAACCGGTGGGCCCGAAAGCCCCCACGCACCGCCCGCCAGAAAGGCCGACGGATTGCCCGCCGGCACCGGTTAAGGACGGTGCCGACGGGCAAGCGCAAACTACAGACATCGCTTTCTTCGGGTTTGCAGACCCGAGCCACCCGTTGTCGGTGGCGCGCCATGGTGTTTACGCTGCCGCTCCAAATGCCAATAGAAATTCGCGAAGGAATCGCTGAATCCGAGAGCGAAGAACTATTGTTGCACGCACAATTCGTGCAGCAGGCGACGCCTGCAGACGCATTCGCGCAGATACTCTGTTAGTTACGAACCAAAGTGGCGCAATCGCCCGTGCCACAAACGAATAGCGCGACAGCCTTCTTTGCAACGGTTCTTAGTCCGCCTCGCCAAACAACGGCACGCGATCAGCCGCACAGCCCGAAAGGCGGTTCAAAACCGACAACGCCAGCGAACCTTGCACCCTCAACCAACGCCAGCCTCAGCCGCGTTCGCCACCAACAACTCAATCATCGCCCGCGCCGCAGCCGATTGCCGCCGGTGCGGCGCATAGATCACCGAGAAAGGCCGCGAACGCCCGCGCAACTGCGGCAGCACCTCCACCAGCTCCCCACGCATCAACCGCTCCCGCACGATGAACTCATAGCTCTGGCAGATGCCGATGCCCTGTTCGGCCAGCGACACCACGCCCAGCACATCGTCGGAGGTCTCGATGGACGAGCGTGGCAGCCAGTCCACGTCGCGCCCGTCGTCGCGGAAGATCCACGGCGCCAGCCGCCCGGTACGCGGCATCACGAACGGCAGGCACAGGTGCTGCTGCAGATCGTCCAGCGTCTGCGGCGTGCCGCGGCGTTGCAGGTAGTCCGGCGCGGCCACCAGCAGCAGTGGGGCGTCTTCCAGCTTGCGTCCCACCAGCCCACTGTCCGGCAGTTGGCCCAGGCGGATGGCCAGGTCGAAGCCTTCGGCCACCAGGTCCACGTTGCGGTTGGTGATGTTCAGTTCCACCTGCACCTGCGGGTACTGCTGCGCAAACCGCGCCAGCACGGGCGGCAGCCGGTAGTGGCCATAGGTGGTGGGCACGCTCAGGCGCACGCGGCCGGCCAGCGCACCGTCCTGGGCCAGTACGTCGCGCTCGGCGTCGTCCAGCAGGCCGAAGGCGGTGCGCACCTGTTCCAGATAGAGCCGCCCGGCGTCGGTCAGGCCCACGCGGCGGGTGGTCCGCTGCAGCAGCTGCCGGCCCAGCCGCGCTTCCAGGCGGCTGACCGCCCGGCTCAGCACCGAGGGCGTGGTTGACAGCGCCACCGCGCCGGCCGTGAACGAGCCGTGCTCGACCACTGCCAGGAACACCTCCACATCGCCGAGGTAGTCGAACTTGCGGCTCATTTGGCTCTCCGGCGAACAGATGTTTTGCGATGGGGCCAATTTATCGCCGCTGCGGCGATGAATAAAGTGGCCGCCATTCCCCGATAGGAGCTACCCCATGAACCTGATGACCCGGCTGGCCGCCGCGCTGGCCCTGACCCTGGCTGCCAGCGGCGCGCATGCCGCCAACGTGCTGGTGGTGTTGTCCGACGAAAACCACCTGGACCTGAAGGACGGCAAGGTGCTGTCCACCGGCTTCTATCTCAACGAGCTGATGCAGCCGGTCAAGCTGCTGCTGGACGCGGGCCACGAGGTGACCTTCGCCACGCCGCAGGGGCGGGCGCCGACGGTGGATGCGTCCTCGGTGACGCCGGCGTACTTCGGCAAGGACGCCGCGCAGCTGAAACTGCACAAGGAACTGCTGGAGAAACTGGCGCTGACCTCGCCGATGGCCTCGCCGGTGGTCAGCCTGGCGCGCGTCGAGCAGCAGGGCTACGCGCGTTTCGATGCGGTGTACATTCCCGGTGGCCACGCGCCGATGCAGGACCTGCTGAAGAGCCCGGCACTGGGTCGGCTGCTGGCCGACTTCCACCAGCGCAACAAGACCACCGCGCTGGTCTGCCACGGGCCGATCGCGCTGCTGTCCACGCTGCCGGATGCGGCGGGTTTCGTGGCAAAGCTGGACGCGGGCGCGATGCCGGCCACGCCGAAGTGGATCTACAGCGGCTACCAGATGACGGTGATCAGCAACCAGGAAGAAGAGCAGGCCAAGCCGCTGCTGGGCGGCGGTGAGATGAAGTTCTACCCGCAGACGGCGCTGCAGCGTGCGGGTGCGAAGTTCAGCAGCAACGCTACGCCGTGGACCGGGCATGTGGTGGTGGACCGCGAGCTGATTACCGGGCAGAACCCGGCTTCGGCGCTGGAGGTGGGGCAGCGGTTGGTGGAGCGGTTGAAGTAAGCCAGACAGCACATCTGTTTTTTCGGTGAGTCCTGCGCTCGGCGCGCGGGAAGCCCACTTCCTACTCGAAGGATAAACCTCGTGGATCTTCAACTGGCGGGCAAGACCGCACTCGTCACCGGCGCGACCGCCGGTATTGGCCTGGCTATCGCGCGCACGTTGGCACGCGAAGGCGTAAGCGTGACCCTCACCGGGCGTGACCCGGGAAAGCTGCAGGCAGCCATGGCCGAGATCAGCGCTGGGGCGCCGGGCGCGCAACTGGCTACGGTGGTGGCTGATCTGGCCAGCGCCGACGGCGCGGCGGCCGTGATCGCGGCACAGCCCGATACCGATATCCTGATCAATAACCTGGGCTACTACGAAGCGAAGGCCTTTGCCGACATCAGCGACGATGACTGGATGCGCATGCTGGAGGTCAACGTACTGTCCGGCGTGCGCCTGTCGCGGCACTACTTCCCGCGCATGCTGGAACGTAATTGGGGCAGGGTGATCTTCATGTCCAGCGAGGTAGGTGCGTTCACGCCGCCGGACATGGTGCATTACGGGGTGAGCAAGTCGGCGCAGCTGGCGGTGTCGCGTGGCCTGGCTGAGCTGACCCGGGGCACCGGGGTGACGGTCAACAGCGTGCTGCCGTCGGCCACACGCTCGGACGGCATTGTGGAATACCTGCGCCAGACCGCGCCGCGACCGGGCATGACCGATGCAGAGATTGAAGCGCACTTCTTCCAGACCTACCGGCCCAGTTCGCTGATCGCGCGGATGATCGAGGCCGACGAGATCGCGGCGATGGTGGCGCTGCTGGCAAGCCCGTTGGGCGCGGCCTCCAATGGCGCGGCGGTGCGCGTAGAGGGCGGCACCTACCGGTCCATTCTGTGATGCGGCGGTTGGGCCGGTTTGGCGCGTGATGTGGCGCGTGGCACCATGGCGGACCGGCGCCGCTCTTCGGGCGGGGCCGTTTTTCCCAGGGAAGCCTTCAACACGACATGCGAACGTCCTTCTTCATTCTCTCCGCCCTGTGCCTTGGCCTGCTGGGTGGTTGCGCCAGCGGGCCGGAGGAACACGTCTGGAACCGTGAGGTCACCAGCGCCTTTGTGGCCGAAGACGGACAGCTGTACCTGCTGCCGCGCTATGACGCGCCGATGCGCTTCAATGCCGCGCCGTTCCGCGAATATCGGGCGCTGATGGACAGCCCGCTGCGCGAGGCGGTGGCCTGCGCGCAGATGTACTTCCATGAGGATTGGCGCGACCCGGTCAACAAGGCCAAGGTGCACGGCAGCTATGCGCTGCTGCTGCGGCCGGAGCAGGTGACGCCGGAGCAGGCCGCGCAGTTCAAGCTGGAGCGGATTGAGGTCCCCCCGCGCGAGGCCAAGGCCGTGGAGGAGCGGGCGCGCTACTACCTGCCGATGGACCGGACCCGCTACGCGCTGGCGTTTGATCGCGCCTGCAATCTTTCACGGAAGGGCGGCAGCTATTACAGCGCGCTGTTCGAGGGCGACGGCGAGCAGGTGCAGTTGCCGGAGGCTGCGGCACTGGCGGAGAAGGGTAAGCTGGCACAGCCGATCAATGCGCGGGCGCAGCGGATCCTGCCGGAGAGGGAGGACAAGCCGGGTGTGGGTTCGGCGGCGGGCAAGGTCCTGGGCGCCGCGTTGGTACCGGTGGCGGTTCCGGTGTTTGTGTTGAGCCTGCCGTTCCTGGGGCCGGATCATTGGAAGTAATGGGGCGCTGAGGGAGAGCATCCACGCATGGCGTGGATCTACTTGGGCATCGCCTGAACGTTCATCCTGGAGATCTGTGTGCCCAGCACGCTGGAAACTGTTTTGAAGACCGTAGGTTTCATTATCCTCGCGGCCCTTCCGTTGGTGATCCTCTGGTTCACCCTTCGGCGAATGTCAGCAACTGCTCGCTCGTCCGTAGAGACGGGGCTGCATTTGCATGCCCCTCGCCGGATCTCCGGAACATCCATGACCTTGGTGATGGTGGATGGCAAAGAGGATCGCGAGCACTATTTCTTTGATGCGGAGTCCTTTTACCTGCGGCGTGGGCCGGTGCCCACGGCGGTTCCGCTTTCGCAGATCACCTCAGTCACACGAACGTCCGACGTCATCTATTCGCGCTATGTCTGGCAGGTGTGCTTCAGCAGAGCATCGGGTAGAAAGTGCGTGACGTTCACCAACAACCTGTCGCTGTTCAACCGCGACTTCCTGCTCTTTCTGGAGGCGGTGCGGAAGGCCAATCCGCTGGCGACCGTTGATCGAGCGAGCGTTCTCTTCTAGAGCGTGTTTGAAGTTCGGTATGAACAGTGTCACTGCAATGGCATGACTGCGCGCAGCTCCTGTTCGGCCAATGCGATCGATGAGAAATGGGCGTTTGTTGCGCGGTATCTGATGCCGAAGCACTCTCATGCGTGGCAGTGCAAGTATGATCTGCGATGAACACGCAAAGCCCGTAACATGGAACGAGGTCCGCTCGGTTCTGCGCGCGATGCGAAACGTCGGCCTTGTCACCTGTGACGAAGATGCATTTGAGACGATTGTCGAGGCGACTTACGTTTATGGCATGCGGTCAATCTCTGCGGAGTAGTTCCTGATGATGTGCCGATCGACGCTGGATGTATCCCTGATTCACGCCTACGCGCTTCCTCTCGGCATATGCGTGGCAGCAGCCGTGGTTCTGATCGCAATATGGCTTGCATCCCGCTCTGGCGGGGTGCCAGCCAGGAATATTGCGCTCGGCTCGGCGCTGGCCGTTGTTGTCGTAGTTGCCTTTGGCCTCGTATATCAAGCGCGGACAGCGTACATCGCCGTTACAGATGGCCAGCTGATTGGGTCAGCAGCGTTTGTCCGACTGCAGCTCCCGCTTTCCAGTGTCTCGTGGCAGGACGCTTCCGATGCTTCAAGGATCACGCTGCCTCACCGGCAACTTGGGACCAGCACAGGGGGCGTTGAACTTGGCAAGTTCCGCATGCAGAACGGTCGCAACGTCTTCGTGCTGCGCACGGACCGTAGCTCTGTTCTCGTCACAGCCAGAGGGGATACTGACTTGATTCTGGACCGACGCCTTCACGAACAGCTCAAAGCATGCTTGGATCAGGTACGTGAGATCGGCGGCCATCGAGGAAGATTGCAATGATCAGCAGGAAGTACTGGTTTACCAGGAAAAAGTACGGATGGGGTTGGGGGATACCGTGCGCATGGCAGGGCTGGCTTGTGTACGCAGTCGCATTCGGCCTGCTGCTGGCGGGTCCGTTTCTGTTCTCTCCATTTCGCGAGCCCATCGCATTTCAGCTCTACACGTGGACCGTAGTGTTGGTCCTTGTCCTTATCTGCTGGATTAAAGGCGCCCCGCCCGGTTGGCGGTGGGGGGAGTAGAACGGCCGCAGAAGCTATTTTCGGACCTGTTCGATTTCGATCCGCCGGGCAAAGCATGGATGCATTGCCCTTGTGGGAGTCGGACAGCATCGCCAGCAGGCCACGGCTGCGCCCCCTCTGAGGCGTACCGCCCGTTTTGAATGAATGCTGGACACTTCCCTCGGCGGCTACCCAACGCGTTTTAACCGTTGATTGACCAAGGTAGCGCCGCTTAAAGGGGCGCGCCGGTGAAGCTACACTGGCCACCTACGCCCAATGGAAGCTTGCCCATGTTCAGTGGAAAGGTTGCGGTGGTCACCGGTTCCACCAGCGGTATCGGTCTTGGCATCGCCACCGCGCTGGCGCGGCAAGGTGCCGACATCGTGCTGAATGGCTTCGGCGACGCGGCGGAAATCGAGCGCATCCGTACCCAACTCGAAACTGAGTTCGGTGTACGGGTGGCGCATGATGGCGCGGACCTTTCCCGTGGCGAGGCAGTGCGCGGACTGATCGACCACGCCGTGGCGACGATGGGGCGCATCGACATTCTGGTGAACAATGCGGGCATCCAGCACACCGCGTCGATCGAGGAATTCCCGGTCGAGAAGTGGGACGCGATCCTGGCGCTGAACCTGTCGGCGGTGTTCCATGCAACGGCGGCGGCGTTGCCGCACATGAAGCAGCAGGGCGCCGGCCGCATCATCAACATCGCATCGGTGCACGGACTGGTCGGCTCAGTGAACAAGTCGGCCTATGTGGTGGCCAAGCATGGCGTGGTCGGCTTCACCAAGGTGACCGCGCTTGAGAATGCGGGCACCGGCATCACCGCAAACGCGATCTGCCCAGGCTGGGTGCGAACGGCGCTGGTCGCGCAGCAGATCACCGCGTTGGCCGAGCGCGAGGGCACGGATCAGGAGTCCGCCGCGCGTGCGCTGCTGGCCGAGAAGCAGCCGTCGTTGCAGTTCGTGACGCCCGAGCAGCTGGGCGAGATGGTGGTGTTCCTGGCCTCGGACGCGGCAGCGCAGATTACCGGCACGGCGCTGCCGGTGGATGGGGGCTGGACGGCGCGCTAGCTGGCCGACACGGGAAGACGTGCCAGCAGGGCATCCCAGTCGGACACGAAGCAGCCGTTGTGGCCGCGGTTGCATTCGGTGATCCACGCGTCCAGTGATTCGCTTTGTGCGCGGTAAGCGCTGACATCGCCCAGCACGGCGAAACGCAGGCGGTAGTTCACCAGCATCTGCAGCCATTGCCCGGCCATGCCGGAGCGCAGCTCGAAGAAGTCTGCCGAAAGGCGCTGCACCGGCACGGCAATCCACTCGGCCTGATGCCCGAGGGCATCGCCGACCACATCGCGCAGGCCGTTGGCATCGAGTGCGGGGCCCTGCGGCGCGATGCGCAGGAGGCCGGTGGTGCCGATGTGTTCAATGGAATCATTCATGCTGGAGGTTCTGCAGTTGACGCAGCCGGGCGAGGATGTCTTCGCGCAGGCCGGGGATGTAGTGATAGGCGTCTGCGAGCAGGGTGACGTCCGCCGTCGGGACGAGCCGCTTCATACGTTCGGCGGCGGCAGGGGTGTCGATGAGGGCATCACGCGCGCCCATGACAAGGGCTGCCGGCGGATGCAACGTAGCCAGGCGCTCGTCGCTGATGCGGGGAATGCGCAGCGGACGTGGCCGAACCTCGGCACGGATCAATGCCAGCAGGTCGAGCAGCGGCTGCGCACGTGCAGGTGCATGCAGTGGCGCGGGACCCATGACCGCGCGGCGCAGGCGCTCGCGTCCCCATCGGCCAAGCAGCAACAGTGGCAGCGCCTTGAGCAGGAATGCACGCTGGCGCCCGATACCCGAGGGGCTGACCAGGACCAGTGCGTTGACCCGGGCAGGCCTTCGCAGCGCGTAGTCCAGTGCCAGGAAGCCGCCGAACGACAGGCCCACGAATGCTGCGCTTTCCACGCCAAGTGCGTCGAGGACATCATCCAGCCATTGCGCATGCGCGTCGCTGTCCAGCGCAGGTTGCGTGCCTTCGCTGAGGCCCGGTTCGCCAATGATGTCGACGGCATGCACGCGGTAGTACTCGCTCCAACGTTCGGCATCGAACATCCAGCTGGCGGCATTGCTGTGGGTGCCATGCAGCAGCACCAGGGCAGGGCCGTGTTCCGGGCCGCAGCTGACCACAAATGTCGAACCGGCGCGGGTGGCGAGATGGTGCGATTCGTGTGGTACCGGCCAGTCCGAAAGCACCTGGCGATAGGCGGCAAGTACGTGCTGCGTGGGAATGCCGGGGCGCTGCCGCTTCATGCGCTGCGGTCCTGCAGCAGACGCTGCAGGCTGACCAGCAGCGCCGTGGAACCTGCCAGACCACCGATCACGATCAGCTTGAGCACATCGTGCTCAGGCGAATAGATCGTCTCCATGCGCAGCGGCTCATCGTCGGCCTCGCGGCCGGTGACGCGCGCATGCAGGGCACGGACCAGGTCGGCGGCACGTGCCGCACCGCATCCGGGAATGTCCACCACTGTGGTCAGCTGTGGGCGCGCAGCGGAGGGCTCACGCACGGTGCCGGTGAACACGTCGAGGTCTTCGGCGGTGATGCGATAGGACTTGCCGATGCGGGTCGCGCGCAGTTGGCCGCTACGGATATGCCGCAGGACGGTTTTGGGGTGCAGGCTGAGCTGCTGGGCAGCCTGATCGACGGTTAGCAACGCGGGGGACATAACGGAACTCGAGAACCATGTGCTCCCTATTGTTCCATGAAATGCAATGTGCGGGAGCGATTGGGAATTGCGCGGCGGCGGCGACAGGGGGCCATCTGCCCGGTGCCGCTCGCGCGGCCCAACCCTCCCGACGGCTACGCTGGCTTGGCAAACACATCCAGCCCCTTGCCCGTCTCCAGCAGCGACTTCAGGCTCGACAGCACGATCGGCCAGCCCTGGCGGATGCCGGTATCCATGCCGCTGCCCGGCTCCAGCTCCTCATGGGTAACCGTCAGCCGCACCATGTCCTGGTAGGGCACGATGTCGAAGGTGACCCGGCTGTAGGCGTCCGGGTTGTCGGCCTGCGAGGTGGCGGCCCAGGTGATGACCAGCCGCGAGGGCGGGGTACTTTCCACCACCTCGCCGACCAGTTCGACCGAGCGCGTTTCGTTGGCGCGCACATGCTGCCAGCGCGAGCCGGGCTTCCAGTCCGAGATGTTCTCGTGGCCCCAGTAACGGCGGGCGATCTCGGGGCGGGTGATGGCCTCGAACACCTTCTGTGGCGTGGAGGCGATGTAGATCACGTGGATGAAGCGGGTGGACTCTGCGGACATCGTCATTCTCCTTCCAGTTCGCGTTTCAGGTCATGCAGCAGGCTCAGGCGCTGCTGCTCGAACTTGCGTACCCAGCGCTCATAGACTTCATGCAGTGGCACCGGGTTGATGAAGTGCAGCTTCTCGCGGCCACGACGCACGGTGCTGATCAGGTTGGCGTCTTCCAGCAGGCCCAGGTGCTGGGTGACCGATTGCCGGGCCATGTCCAGGTGCTCGCACAGCTGACCGAGGGTCTGACCGTTGTCTTCGCAGAGCAGGTCCAGCAGCGTCCTGCGTGTGGGGTCGGCCAGGGCCTTGAACACCTTGTCTGCATTCATGCGGGGCGTCTTCAGTTCCAGTTGTCGATCCTGACGTCGCGGGGGTTGGGCTGGCCCTTGCCGGTTTCCAGCAGGGCTTTGAGGCTCATCAGGAACACCGCCCACTTGGTGCTGCAGTGGGAGGTGAACTCGACGCGTTCCTTCCAGCCTTCGTGGGTGAACAGCACGATGCAGTAGTCGCCTTCCTGCTTCAGCGCGAAGCGCACGTGGGTGCCGATCCATTCGGCAGGGCCGACCAGGAACTTCCAGAGAGCACCAGCTCACCGGGAATGAGCTGTTCCAGCTGCATTTCCATGGCGCCGATTTCCTGGCCGTTGTTGGTGAAACGGAGCTTTACCGTGCCGCCGACGTTGTAGTCGCCATGGGCGTCTTCTGCCCACCAGGCGGCGACGCCTTCGGGGGTGGCCAGTGCTTGATACATCTGGCTTGCGGGGGCCTTGATGCCGACCCGGTGTGCGATATCCACCATTGCAGGTTCCTCGCATGGGCCGGCAGGTGCCGCCCTTGAGTGGACTATATGCAGGTAACTACCTGCATGTCAAAACCGGCCATGAACGCCCGGATGTGGTAGTGCCGGCCGCTGGCCGGCATCCAGGTGGAGTTGGGTGCGTGCAGTTGCCGGCCAGCGGCCGGCAGTACCAGATGCTGCCCACCCGGCCGCGGATAGTTGACAGAGCGTCAACCTACTAGTAGGTTGACGGCATGAAAGAGCCGCTCTCGCCCAAGGCCCAAGAGATCCTGGCCCACGCCCGTTCGCTGCTGGAGGCTGGTGGCTACAACGGCTTCAGCTACGCCGACGTGTCGGCGCGGGTGAACATCAGCAAGGCCAGCATCCATCACCACTTCCCCAGCAAGGCGGACTTGGTGCGCACGGTGGTTGAGCTGTACCGGGCCGAGGCGCGCGAGGGCCTGGCGCTGCTGGATCGCCAGCTCGACGACCCGCTGCAGGAACTCAGCGCGTATGTGGAGTACTGGTCCAGCTGTATTGCAGGGGAGACGTCCTCGTTCTGCATCTGCGCGATGCTGGCCGCCGAGGCGCCGATGATTCCGCCGGAAATTGCCGAGGAAGTGCGTGGACATTTCGAGGACCTGAGCGGCTGGCTGGCCCTCACCCTGGAAAAGGGTGCGGCGCTTGGGCAACTGCGCCTGCAGGGTTCGGCGGCGGACGAGGCCAAGGCGTTCATGTCATCGGTGCATGGCGCGATGCTGGCCGCGCGCGGTTTCGGCGATGCGGCGACGTTTGCTGCGCTGGCACGGCTGGCCATCGCGCGGGTGAGCGCGGCGACCTGAGCGATGTGTGGTGGGCCTGCGGCGACGCGGGCCTTCTTTTTGAGTCCAATGCCTACCTACTAGTAGGTTAATACTGTTCCGGAGATATGTCCATGTCGCACCCTCTGTCCACGCTCGGCGTGATCCATACCGCTGTCAGCCTGATCCCGGTGTTGAGCGGCCTGTATGCCTTCATCCGCCACCGCGCAATCGATCCCGCCACCCGCGCGGGCAAGCTGTACCTGGTGGGGCTGGTGCTGTCGGTGGCCACCTCGTTCACCGTCTCCAGCACCGGGGGGCTCAATCCGGGCCACGCCTTCGGGGTGGTCGTGCTGCTGGTGGCATTCGGCGGCGTGCTGGCCGCGCGGCTGCGCTGGCTGGGGCGCGCCGCGCGTTACCTGTCGACCTTCGCACTGTCGTTCAGCTTCCTGCTCTCGTTGGTGCCCGGCGTCAACGAAACGCTGACCCGCTTGCCGGCAGCGCATCCGATTGCAGCGGCGCCGATGGCCCCGGTGGTGCTGCACACCCTGCTGGCCTGCCTGGTGGTGTTCGTGATCGGCTTTGCCGCGCAGTGCTGGAGGCTGCGAAACCGTGCCTTGGCAGGACGATCCTGAGACGCCGCCGGTCACCCCTGCGTGGCGAGTGCGGCCAGCAGTGCCACCGGTTCGATCAGTGCAGCCGAGCGCGCCGGGTCAAGTTGAATGTGCCCGCTGCAGAAGCCGAACGATTGGCCCGCGGCACGCTCGGGGACGCGTGTGGTCGCGTCGGGTGCCTCAATCTCCAGCACTTCGTCCACGGCCAGCGCCAGGGGTGCGGTGCCGGCGTTGATCAACAGCATGGCCGGGCTGCCACCCTCGAATGCCGGTTGGCCGCTCATGCGGCGCAGGTCGACGACGGGTAACGGTTGCCCACGGACCTCCAGGGTCGCCCTGCCATGGAGGTCTGCAGGGCTGAGTCTCTCCGGACCGCGAATTTCGACCGCCGCCTGGACGTCGATGGCGAACAGGACGGTGCCTGCACGCACGACGATGATCTCGAACAGGTCGGCAGGCGATGCGCGTGTTTCCGTTGCAGGGTGGGCGGGTACGGGCATGCGATGGGCGTGGCGAAGACAATGGGAAGGGGGATCTGGATGATGACGCCTGAACGCAGCGCGCGGCCGCGGCGGCGTGCGCGTGCAAGGCGACGGTTCAGTGTGTATCAGGCGTTTGCGCGTGGCGCGCCGACGCTGCCGACGCGTGGAAAATGCGGACGGAGCAGGCCGACGAGCTGGTCCATGCCCGGGATGGCGTGGCCGAACTCGTCCCAGCGCGCATTCACCAGGCCGGATACCACGATCTGTCCGGTCTCGATGTGGGTCATCGCCCAGTACGGAACGGCGCGGGCGCCGATTGCCATGTCCAGTACCGGGGCGACGGCGGCGTGCGAACGGCTGTCCTGGATGCGGCGCCTGACCGCCGCCATGCCATCGGGCGGGCCTTCGATGTACTGGAAAAACCGCTGGCCGTCGACGATCAGCGCACCGGTAACGTCCACCCGACGATTGAACGCGGCAGATTGCAAGACGATCTGGCGGAGGGCGTGATTGGACAGCCCAGCCGACATGCGGCTGGAGTAAGCAAATGCGTGGAGCATGGAAGGGGCTTCTTGTGACGCCCGTCACTATACGTGGGGCGCCGTAGCCTGCCGTGAGCCTTTCCTCACGCATCACCTGGGAGTGATGCGTTGGATCAGCAGCCCACCAGCCGATCCGCGCCAATTCCGCCGCGATGCTGGCTGCGGTATTCGGTAGGACTGGCGTCCACCTGGCCGCGGAAGTGCCGGCGGAACGACTCCTGCGAACCAAAGCCGGCCTGCTCGGCAATCCACTGCAGCGGCCGGTCAGTGGTTTCCAGCAGCTCGCGGGCGAATGCCACGCGCTCGCGGATCAGCCAGTCGATGGGTGACAGGCCGGTGGCTTCCAGGAACTGCCGCTGCAGCGTGCGCTGGCTGAGCGCGGCCTGCTCGGCAAGACTGCCCAGCGAGTGCGGCTCGCGCAGGTTGCGGCGCATCCATTCCATCAGTTTTGCCAGACGCGAGGGCTCGCCATGGGGAATGGCGCGGCTGACGCGCTGGCTGCGCCCGGCATCACGCCATGGCGCCAGTACCAGCCGCTCGGCCACCAGGTTGGCCACGCGCGCGCCGTAGTCCTTGCGCACCATGTGCAGCATCATGTCCATGCCGGTGGCCGAGCCGGCCGAGGTGATGATGCTGCCGGTATCGACGTACAGCACGTCCTCGCGCACATCGATGCGTGGGAAGTCGCGCGCCAGCGCTTCGGTGAGGCGCCAGTGGGTTGTGGCCTGGCGGCCATCGAGCAGCCCGGCCCACGCCAGCACGAAGGCACCGGAGCAGATCGAAGCGATGCGCGCGCCACGGCCGTGGGCACGGATGAGTGCATCAAGCAGCGCCTGTGGCGGGCGCTCGCTGGGCTCGCGCCAACCGGGAATGACGATGATGTCGGCGTCATCAACTGTGCTGAGGTCGTAGGGAAGCTGCACCTGCGTTCCGCCAAGCATGCGCAGCGCACCGGGTTCACCCGCGCACAGCTGGGTGCGATACCAGGCCACGCCGAGCTCGGGTCTTATCGGCGCGAACAGGCCCACCGCACAGCCGAATTCGAACAGCCCCTGGCCGTGGCAGGCGACGATGGCAACGAGCGGCGCAGCGGGGTCGGCGGGTGGGCTGGGCATGGCTTGATGCTACGGGCGGCGGTGCGCGGCGCTGAGTGGCGCGCGGGCATGAGATGATGCCTGTAGAGCATGTGCACGGGTGACATTCCTGGCTTGGGGCGCCCGACGGGGTAGGGTCGACTGTTAGTCGACTATCGCGCGCAGCGCGGGCTTCCAGGCGGTATCGCCAACAGCAGTCGACTAACAGTCGACTCTACCCCGTCGGTTGCCGACCGCCGCCGGTCGCCCCCCCCCCGCCGCACATCATCCAACGTCGATTGCCCATCGCCGTGCCAAGGGCGTGCCGTGCAGGCCTGCCTAACGTCATTACCAGCAATCATGTGGCTGGCCGGATATGACGGTTGGGTGACGCGATCCCGCCTGTTGCCGCGGGTGAACAGGCCCTTGAATGGAAGCGTGTTTCCGGCCCACCCCCACGAGCCCCCATGCCTGCCGCCCACGCCCCTGTCCTGAGCCCCCTTGCTGTCCTGATCGCTGCCGTTCTGGCCGCGTCGCCTGGCCACGCGGCTGAAGCCGATGCCGATCCCGCTGCCACCGCCGCGACGGCCAACGTGGCCGCGTCCACGCTGGATGCCGTGGTGGTGACCGGCTCCCGCACCAGTACGCGTACGGTGAAGAACAGTTCCACGCCGATCGACGTGATCTCCGCCGAAGACCTCACCGCGACCGGCCAGGCCAACCTGCTGGAAGCACTGCAGCGCGCACTGCCGTCGCTCAGCCAGATTGGTGGCTACCAGAGCGACCAGGAGAGCCTGATCCGTGGCTACCAGCTGCGCAACCTGTCGCCCGGCTACACGCTGGTGCTGGTGAACGGAAAGCGCCGCAATGCCAGTGCCTATGTGAGCGGTGCCAACGGCGGCGGCTTCCCAGGCCACGCCTGGGCCGACCTGGCGCTGATTCCGGTGTCGGCCATCGACCATGTGGAAGTGCTGCGTGATGGTGCGTCGGCCATTTATGGCTCCGATGCGATTACCGGTGTGGTCAACGTGATCCTGAAGTCGCAGGCGCACGGTGGCGAGTTTGCCGTGGAAAGCGGGCAGAGCATTGATGGCGATGGCTCGCGAACCAGCGTGCGTGCCAATGTGGGCCTGCCGTGGGGTACCGATGGCTTCGTCAACCTGTCCGGCGAGACCACGCGGCAGCACCACGCGATCCGTACCCGCCGTTACATCGATGGCTACCTGAGCTATCCGGCGGTGGATGCCAACGGCAACCTGGTCGCACTGCGTCCGAACAACCGGCTGCCGGCCGGTGCATCGCCGAACCCGGCCGAGGCCGACCGCGATGCCGAGGCCAACACCATCCTCAGTTCGCCATCGTATGCGCTGAAGGCCTTCGCAGTGAATGCGGGCCATGGCCTGGGCGAAAGCGCGCAGTTCTACGCTAACGCTACGGCCAGTGACCGCACCGCGCAGGCGATCCAGAACTTCCGTCTGCCGGCGACCATCTTCACCACTTACAAGGCTCCAGGCGTGCTGAGCGTGTTTCCCGATGGCTTCCTCCCGGTGCTGGAAACCAAGGAGAAGCAGTACACCGGCACCGCGGGCGTGAAAGGCCAGATCGCAGGCTGGGACTACGACGCCAGCCTTACCGGCAACCGCAGCACGGTGCGCACCTATACCCGCAACTCGGTGAACTACTCGCTGCCATACCCCGGTTCGCCTACCGACTTCTACGACGGCAAGCTGGACTACCAGCAGGGTATCGCCAACCTCGACCTGCGCCGTGGCTTCGAGGTGGCTGCGTTCGCCTCGCCGCTGGAAGTGAGCGCAGGTGCCGAGTACCAGCACGAACAGTACGAACGTGGGGCGGGGCAGTGGGAGTCGTATACCGGCTTTGGTGCTGCGGCCTTCGTCGGCTATTCCACTGCGGACGCGGTGAAGGCTACCCGCAACAGCAAGGCGGTCTATGTGGGCGCGGCCACCAATATCACCTCGCGCTGGTATCTGGATGCGGCCGCGCGCTGGGAAGATCACTCCGACTTCGGCAGTGTCTCCACCGGCCGCCTGACCACGCGCTTCGACTTCACCGACGCGCTGGGCGTGCGTGCCACGGTCAGCAACGGTTTCCACGCGCCCAGCCTGGGCGCGCAGTACTACCAGGCCACCGGCAGCTGCCCGTGCGGCACCACGCTGGTGGCGCAGGTGTCTTCGCCGGCGGCGGTTGCGCTGGGTGCGACGCCGCTGAAGCCCGAGAAAGCCACCAACTACAGCCTGGGCGTGACCTGGGACCCGAGCCCGGCGTTCCACCTGGCCGTGGATGCCTACCAGATCGACATCCGTGGCCAGCTCGGCCAGTCCAGCCAGATCGGCTACAACGCGCAGGATCCAGCGCGCATCACCGACAACAGCGGCACGGTGCTGACTGCGGCGCAGAAGAACACCATCGATGCGCTGCTGGGTTCGGCCGGCATCAGCATCCTGCCGGGTGATGCGTTCTATGCCAGCTACTTCACCAACGTGGGCAATACCCGCACACGCGGTGTCGAGCTGACCCTGGAGGCCAACCAGGAAACCGTGTGGGGCAAGCTGCGCTGGAGCTATGCGGCCAACGTGGGGCGCACCACCATCCAGAAGGTCAGCGACATTCCGGCGGCGCTGCAGGGGCTGCCGAACATCAACCTGCTGACCAAGAGCAGCGAGTACGCGCTGCGCTTCCGTACGCCCAGCTACACGCAGGTGGCGGGGTTGGGCTGGCAGAAAGGGCGCTGGCGCTCGAACGTCGACTTCACCTACTACGGCCCGATCAAGCGCCTGAACAACGGCGTGGAGTACAAACAGCCGCCGGTGCTGGTGACCAATCTCTCCGGTGGCGTGGAACTGGGTGCGGGCTGGAGTGCGGCGCTGGGCATCAACAACGTGTTCGACAAGCGCACCCGCAAGGTGCCGGAGTACGCGCGCAGTGCCACCGATGTGGCGAGCATCGAGACGACCTGGGACAACGGCGACGTGTTGAGCAACGTCGGCGCGTACTGGTACGGGCGGGTCAGTTACCGGTTCTGATCTGGAGCAGTCGAGCATGGCTCGACTCTACAAAAGGCGAAGGGCGGCCGGACGTAGTCCGGCATCATCAAGGAGCAGTTCATGTCTTCTGCATTGAAGGTGGTTGCATTGGTGGGGTCGCCGACTAGTTCGGCGACGTCGCGTACGTTGCTGCTGGTGCGGTACCTGCTGGCGTCTTTGCAGGAGCGGGTGCATGCCAACGTGGAGCTGGTGGAGCTGGCGCCGATTGCACGCTCGCTGGGCCAGTCACTGTCGCGGGGTGAAGTGGAACCGGCAGTGGAACAGGCGCTGCGGACCATGGAGACCGCCGAACTACTCGTGGTGGCAGCGCCCGTGTACCGTGGATCGTATCCGGGCCTGTTCAAGCACCTGGTCGACTTCATCGAACTGGAAGCGCTGGTGGATACGCCGGTACTGCTGGCGGCAATCGGTGGCAGTGAGCGCCATGCGCTGGTGATCGATCACCAGCTGCGGCCGTTGTTCAGTTTCCTGCAGGCGCACACGCTGCCGATCGGGGTGTATGCCACGCCGGCTGACTTCGATGGCGAGCAGATCAACAGTGCAGCTTTGCAGGCGCGCATCGCACTGGCGGCCGAGCGCGCGGCAGGGCATCTGGCTTCGCAGGCGCTGGCGGTACCGGCGCCGCTGCGAAGGATCGCCTGACGGCATAACCGGCGGCGCTTTGCTTATGGCCAAGGCGCATCTGCATGGCCGGATCTGACCGCCGATTGTCGCCTGGCATCGCCGTGCCGACCGCCGTCATCTCTAGCATCGATATCGAAGCGGCATCGCATTGCCGCCCCCCGATGAGGACGACCCCGTGAGTCTGGACGCAACCGACAAGCCCATCCTGTTCCTGCTCGACCGTGAGTTCGAGGACGGACAGATTCCCGGCCAGCGCTTCTTCTGCCGGCACAGCCTGTTGCTGGAAGGTGCTCTGTCGAGCATCGACGGCCTGGACGCGCAGCTGGACGTGCGCCGCATCGGTTTCGCACGGCCGCGCCGGGAGGTGATCGCCGAGATCGGCGAGCAGGACCAGTCGCTGCCGAAGCTGGTCCTGCCGCAGGGCGTGCGAAGTGACCTCGCGAGTGGCGTGCACCAGGACCGCCAGTACATCTCCGGTGCCGAGCCGATCCTGGCCGCGCTGAACGGGTTGCTCGGCATTCCCGCGGCCCATCCCTGAGCGAGGACGCGACCATGAGCTATCAGATCAGCGTGTTGGACAAGAGCCCGGTGGCCGAAGGCGCCTCGCCGGAGCAGGCGCTGCGCAACAGCCTGCAGCTGGCGCAGCGCGCCGAACAGCTGGGCTATCACCGCTACTGGTTTGCCGAGCACCATGCCGCGCCGACGTTGGCGAGTCCCGCACCGGAGGTGCTTGCGGCGTGGGTGCTGGCGCAGACCCGGCGCATCCGTGTCGGCAGCGGCGGGGTGATGCTGCGCCACTACGCGCCGTACAAGGTGGCGGAGAACTTCAACCTGCTGGCAGCGTTGGCGCCAGGGCGCGTGGATCTGGGCGTGGGCAAGGCACCGGGCGGCCTGCCAGCGTCGACTGCCGCGCTGGCGGCCGGGCGCCCGGCGTTCGCCGACTTCGACCAGCAACTGCGCGATCTTGAGGGCTATCTGTCCGGCGCCGAAGCCGATGTGCTGGCGCGGCCGGTTCCGCAGCAGGCGCCGGAGCGCTTCCTGCTCGGTGCCAGCCCGCAGAGTGCACGGCAGGCGGCCGAGCTGGGCTGGCGCTTCGTCTACGCCGCGCACTTCGATGGTGATCCGAAGCACATCGAGGCCGCGTTCGACGCCTACCGCAGAGTCGCCTCGCAGCCGCCGCTGCTGGCCACGGTGGCCTTCGCCGCACCGACTGCGGAAGTCGCTTCGCGCCATATCGGTGCGATGCGCGTCTACAAGCTGCACCTCGGTCCCGGGCAGGCGGTGAACCTGCCCAGCGCCGAGGCAGCTGCCGAGTACGCGCGCCAGGTGGGGGTGGCCGACTTCCGCATCGAGGAGACGCGCCCCAGCGTGCTGTCCGGTGATGCGCAGCACGTGCGTGGCGAACTGGATGCGCTGCACCGGCGTTTCGGCGTGGGTGAATTCATCCTCGATGCACCGGTGGCCGACCTCGACGCACGCCTGACATCCCTTGAACTGCTGTCGCCCGCGCCGCGCGCGGCGGTGGCCTGACCTGCAGGAGCGATTCCCATGAGCACCACCCCGCGCCACATTCCGTTCGGCATCATGCTGCAGGGCCCCGGCAGCCACATGCATGCCTGGAAGCATCCGTCCAACCCGGCCGATGCCAGCGTCAACCTGCAGTTCTACATCGACATCGCGCGCACCGCCGAGGACAACGGCATCGCCTTCGGCTTCGTTGCCGACGGCCTGTACATCAACGAAAAGTCCATCCCGCACTTCCTCAACCGCTTCGAGCCGATCTCGCTGCTCTCGGCGCTGGCCACGGCAACGAAGAAGATCGGCCTGGCCGGCACGCTGTCGACCTCGTACAGCGACCCGTTCACCGTCGCCCGCCAGTTCGCTTCGCTGGATCTGCTCAGTGGTGGTCGTGCTGGCTGGAACGTGGTGACCTCGCCGTTGGAAGGTTCGGGTCGCAACTATGGCCGGCCGCACCCGGAGCATGCGCTGCGCTACCAGATAGCCGACGAATATCTGGAGGTGGTGCAGGGGCTGTGGGATTCGTGGGATGACGACGCCTTCGTGCGCGAGCGCGACAGCGGCACGTTCTTCGCACCGGAGAAATTCCGCCGCCTCGACCACAAGGGCCGCTTCTTCCAGGTGGAAGGCCCGCTCAACATCCAGCGTTCGCCGCAGGGACAGCCGGTAATCTTCCAGGCCGGTTCGTCTGACGATGGCATCGCGCTGGCCGGCAAGTACGCCGATGCGGTGTTCACCCATTCGCCTTCGCTGGAAGAAACCCGTGCATTCACCCAGAAGGTGAAGAACTCGGCAATTGCGCACGGCCGCAGCGGCAATGAGGTGAAGATCTTCCCGGGCATCGGCCCCATCGTCGGCCGCACCGCCGAGGAAGCCGAAGCCAAGTATCAGGCGATTGCCGCACTGGCCACGCTGGAGGATGCACTGGCGTACCTGGGGCGCTTCTTCGATCACCACGATTTCAGCCAGTACGATCCGGATGCACCGTTCCCGGAGCTGGGTGACATCGGCAGCAACTCGTTCCGTTCCACCACCGACCGTATCAAGCAGGATGCGCGTGAGAAGGGCCTGAGCCTGCGCCAGGTGGCACTGGAAGCAGTGAGCCCACGGCCGAACTTCATCGGCACACCGGAGCATGTGGCCGATGAGCTGATCCGTTGGTTCGATGCCGGTGCCAGCGATGGCTTCATTCTCGGCTTCGCCGCGCAGCGCGAAGGCCTGGACGATTTCGTGACCCAGGTGCTGCCGATCCTGCAGGCGCGCGGCTACCACCACCGCGAGCTGGAAGGACAGACCCTGCGCGAGCATCTGGGCCTGCCGTACAAGGCCAGCCGCCATGCGACCGACGCCGAACCGGCGCGGAAGGCGGGGTAGGGCGATGAGCGGAGAGAACTCGGTAGCGCCGGGCCATGCCCGGCGGGATTCCGCGTCCATCGGCGTGCTGCCGGAAATTGCAGCACGCGCCGAGGCTGCCATCGCGATTCGCCACGATCTGCATCGGCACCCGGAGTTGGCCTTCGAGGAGCACCGCACCAGCGCCCGTGTGGCCGAGTTGCTGCAGCAGTGGGGCTATGAGGTGACCACCGGTCTCGGCGGCACCGGCGTGGTCGGCACGTTGCAGCGTGGGCAGGGCGGCCGTCGGCTGGGGCTGCGTGCGGACATCGATGCCTTGCCGATCCACGAAGACTCGGGGCTGGCCTACGCCAGCCAGACCGACGGCCTGATGCATGCCTGCGGTCATGATGGTCACACCGCCATCCTGCTGTCCGCCGCGCATTACCTGGCCCATCACGGCAATATCGACGGCACCTTGCAACTGGTGTTCCAGCCAGCCGAGGAAACCGGCTCGGGTGCATCGAAGATGATTGCCGACGGCCTGTTCGAGCGCTTCCCGGTGGATGCGATCTATGGGCTGCACAACTGGCCCGGCGTACCGGTCGGCCACTTCGGCTTCGTCGACGGCCCGGCGATGGCGTCGGTCGACTGGGCGCGGCTGAAGGTGATCGGCAAGGGCGGCCACGGTGCCGAGCCGCAAGGCAGCGTGGACCCGATCCTGGTCGCCGCGCACATCATCACTGCATTGCAGAGTGTGGTGTCGCGCAATGTCGACCCGCGGCAGATGGGCGTGGTCACCGTCGGTTCGATCCACGGTGGGCAGGCCGCCAATGTGATTCCGGACGTGGTCGAGCTGAAGCTGACCGTGCGCGCATACCTGCCCGAGGTGCGCGACACGCTGCGCCGCCGGGTGACCGGGATTGCCGAGCAGACCGCTGCCGCTTTCGGGGCA
The DNA here is from genome assembly GCF_001499715.1 of Stenotrophomonas thermophila. Lineage (NCBI taxonomy): Bacteria > Pseudomonadati > Pseudomonadota > Gammaproteobacteria > Lysobacterales > Lysobacteraceae > Stenotrophomonas > Stenotrophomonas thermophila. The sequence goes on from NZ_CVIW01000045.1 coordinate 135,763, forward strand.
CGCGCCGAAATCGAGTTCCCGCGTGGCTTCCCCAGCGTGATCAACCACCCGCAGCAGACCGCCTACATCCGCGACGTGGCCGTACAGGGCTTCGGCCACGAACAGGTGGTGCCGGAGTTCGCGCCGCGCACCGCCAGCGAGGACTTCGCTTTCCTGTTGCAGGCACGGCCCGGGAGTTTCGTGTTCGTCGGCAACGGCGACAGCGCACCGTTGCACAGCCCGCGCTATGTGTTCAACGACGCCGCCATTGCACCCGCTGCCAGCCTGTGGGCGCGGCTGGCCGAAGACTATCTGGTGAAGGACGTGGCATGAGCAGCAACGAACGCTTTCTCTATACCTCGGTGGATGACCCACTGGCGCGGCCGCTGTTCGATGGCCTGGAGCAGGAGTACGACAGCCGCTACGCCGACGTGCGTCGCCGCATCGGCGGCAGCGCCCGCGAGGAGCTGCAGCGCTACCCGGCGCAGGCCTTCGCCGCACCGGTAGGGGCGTTCGTGCTGCTGCTGCGTGATGGCGCTGCCATCTCGGGTGGCGCCTTCATGCCGCACCGCGATCCGGATACCGCCGAGTTCAAGCGGATCTGGACGCTGCCCGGGCTGCGCCGGCAGGGCATCGCGCGGCGCGTGCTGCAGGAGCTGGAAGAGCAGGCGGCGCGGCAAGGGTACCGGCGGGTGTTCCTGACCACCGGCTTCCGCCAGCCTGAAGCGGTTGGCCTGTACCTGAGCCATGGCTACACCGCGCTGTTCGATCTGGATGCGGATCCCGAAACCATTGCGCACCTGCCGTTCGAAAAGCACCTGCGGGCACCGGCGCCCGTCATCGTGCCTGCGCAGACCCAGCTGCAAGGAGCCCACGCGTGAGCACGCCTTCGACCGCGCTGGATGGCATTGCAACCCGGCCGGCGCCAGCACCGGCGCTGAAGATCGTGCCGGCCCGGCACCCGCTGCAGGTGTTCGGCACAGTATTGGCACTGGCGCTGATCCTGATCGGGTTGCAGTCCGTACTGGGTAATCCGCGCTGGGGCTGGGGCACCTTCGCTGAGTGGTTCTTCGCACGTCCGGTGCTCGAGGGCCTGGGCCGTACGCTGCTGCTGACCGCGCTCGGTACCGGTCTCGGTTTCGCGCTGGGCACCTTGCTTGCGCTGGCCCGCGTCTCTGGCTCGCCGCTGCTGTCGGCGGTGTCGTGGGGCTACGTTTGGTTGTTCCGCTCGATCCCGCTGCTGGTGCTGTTGCTGCTGCTGAACAACCTGGGCTACCTGTACAGCACCATCGAGCTGGGCGTGCCGTTCACCGGCATCAGCCTGTTCTCGTACCCGACCACGCAGCTGATCGGTGTGTTCACCGCCGCGGTGCTGGGCCTGACCCTGAACCAGGCCGCGTTCTCGGCCGAGGTGATCCGCGGTGGCATCCTCTCGGTCGACCACGGCCAGTACGAGGCCGCGGCCGCACTCGGCCTGCCGCGCGGTCGCCAGGTGCGCCGCATCATCCTGCCGCAGGCAATGCGTTCGATCCTGCCGGCCGCGTTCAACGATGTGATTGGCCTGGCCAAGAGCACCTCGGTGGTCTACGTGCTGGCGCTGCCTGAGCTGTTCTACACCGTGCAGGTGATCTACCGCCGCAACCTGGAAGTGGTGCCGCTGCTGATGGTGGCCACGGTCTGGTACCTGGTGATCCTGACCGTGTTGTCGCTGCTGCAGCGGCGCGTGGAACAGCGCTTCGCGCGCGGCCAACTGCAGCGCGAGCGTTCGGTGTCGCGAGTGTCATCGCCTCCGCGTGTGCAGAGCGATGCCGCGCAGCGCGTGGCCAACCGCCCGCGCATCGCCACCCAGGTGGAAGCGGGCGAGGGCGCTGCGGTGTCGCTGCATGGTGTGGGCAAGGTGTTCGGCGATCAGCCGGTGCTGGAAGATGTGAACCTGGAGCTGCGCGCTGGAAGCGTGACGGTGCTGATCGGCCCGTCCGGCGCCGGCAAATCCACGCTGCTGCGGCTGATCAACCACCTGGAGCGTGCCGACAGCGGCTATGTGGCCGTGGGCGGCCAGCTGATCGGCTATCGCCGCGATGGCGACACCCTGTACGAACTGCCCGAGCGCGAGATCCGTCGCCGTCGTGCCGAAGTGGGCATGGTGTTCCAGGGCTTCAACCTGTTCCCGCACCTGACCGCATTGGAGAACATCATCGAGGCGCCAATCGCGGTGCGCGGCGTGCCGCGTGCGCAGGCCGAGCGGCAGGCGCGCACGCTGCTGGAGCGGGTCGGCCTGGCCGACAAGGCCGATGCCTTCCCGCGCCAGCTGTCCGGTGGCCAGCAGCAGCGCATCGCGATCGCCCGCGCGCTGGCGTTGCAGCCAAAGGTACTGCTGTTCGACGAGCCGACCTCGGCGCTGGACCCGGAGCTGGTGGCTGAAGTGCTCAGCGTGATCGAAGAGCTGGCCCGTTCCGGCACCACGCTGGTGATCGTCACCCATGAGCTGGGCTTTGCCCGCCGCGTGGCCGACCACGTGGTGATGATGGACCAGGGACGGGTGATCGAGCAGGGTACGCCCGAGGCCCTGTTCGAGCGCCCGCGCCAGCAACGCACCGCCGATTTCCTGGCCAAGACCCTGTAACCCCGGAAGGAACACCATGAGCCCTGCAGCACCCCTTCGCCCCTCGCGCAGCACCCTGTTGATCGTGGGGGTGCTGGTCATCGGCATCGCCGGCATCGTCTACTCGCGCGTGCGCCAGGCCCCGGAGGCTGCCGCTGTGGCCGCGACCAGCCTGGCCGGTACCAACACCGCCGTGCTGAAGGGCACGCTCGACCCGAAGGCGCAGGCCTTGATTCCCGCGGGCTACCGCTTCGTCACGCCGGGCGCATTCACCGTGGCGACCCACCCGGGGCAGCTGCCGCTGGCCGACTACGGCGCCGACAGCAAGGACGTGGTCGGCATCGAACCGGACATCGCGCGGCTGATCGCGGATGCGTTGGGCCTGAAGCTGGTGATCGTGCCGGTGGCCTGGGCCGACTGGCCGCTGGGGCTGGAGTCAGGCAAGTACGATGCGGTGCTGTCGAACGTGACGGTCACTGAAGAACGCAAGAAGAAGTTCGATTTCTCCAGCTACCGTTACGACCTGCTGGGCATCTACACGCGCAGCGACGGGCCCATCCAGAAAATCGAAAAGCCGGCCGATGTGGCCGGGCTGAAGGTGGTGGTCGGTGCCAGTACCAACCAGGACCAGATCCTGCGCCAGTGGGACCAGCAGAACATCGCGGCGGGATTGAAGCCCGTGGAATACCAGTACTTCGATGACGCGGTGGTCGGCCGATTGGCGGTGATCACCGGCCGCGCCGATGTATCGTTCGAGCCCAATGCTACCGGCGCCTATTCGGCGCGCGACGGCAAGGTGCGGCGCGTGGGCCTGTTCCCTGGCGGCTGGCCGAATGCCGCAGCGATCTCGGTGACCACGCGCAAGGGCAGCGGCCTGGCCGACGCGGTGACGCAGGCGTTGAACACCCAGATCGGCAGCGGCACTTACGCGCAGGCGCTGAAGCGCTGGAACGTGGCCGAGGAGGCGGTGCCGCAATCGCAGACCAACCCGCCGGGATTGCCGACGTTGCAATGAACCCGGGCGTGGCCCGGCGCGACCTCCGCTTTTGTAGAGCCGAGCCATGCTCGGCTGCTTTACCAACGCGCCTCCAGCGTTTTGAACGGTTTCGCCAGCCGCACACCCTCGGCATCGAAGTCGGAAACGCTATGCCCATCCACACGCACCGTCTTCGGCATGGTGCGCGCCGGCCACCAGACTTTCACTGCCGTCCCGCTGCGCAACCCCTTGCCCAGCGTGACCGTCAGCATGCCGTCGCGCTGCCGCGCCTGCATCTGCAACGTGCCATACGCGGTCGGCAGCCGCTCCACCGCCAACCCATCGTCCGCCACCCACGACGGCGGCGTGCCCGGCAGCAATGACAACGCATCATCGTCTTCGCGCATCAGCATGCCGAACAGCGTGCGGCCATACTCGGCACCAATCCAGGTATGCGGCATGTCGCCCAGGTAGCGGGGGAAACGCAGCCGCGAGTGCACGACCTCGGCCAGTACCTGCCACTCAAGCGGGCGCCGATCATGCAGCAGCCCCTGCAGCAGCTCATCGGCAACCTGCGGTTGGCCCAGGTGCACATAACTCAGCACGTTGCGGATCTCATACGGCGTATAGGCGTACAGCGCATCGGGCTGGCTGCGCTTGCGCACATCCTCCAGATAACGCGCGAAGGTGGTCCGCAGTGCCTCGGCGGGCAACACGCTCTGCGCACCGGTGGGGTCCAGTGCGATCGATACGCCGGTTGGATCGCCATCGCCCAGGTCGGCCGAGGAGGGAATGAAGTCGATGCCCTTCCACGCCATCGTCGCCTGGATAGAGGCGTGCAGCGCGTCGTAGAGCAGCTTGTATTGCTCGCGCGCCCAGGCAGCAGTCTCGTGGTCGCCCAGTGCCTCGGCCAGCCACGCACCATCGTGCCACCCCTTCAGGCCCCAGTAGTCATCCCAGTAGCTGTGGGTGGGCGACGGATAGCCCTCATGGCTGATCGACGGCGCAAGAATACCCGCGAATCGTTCCGGCGCCGGCTGGTCGGCCTTGTAGCCGGGCACCAGCGTGCGCTCGCGCAGTTCCTGCAGGAAACGCAGCGCCGCTTTCACTTTCGGCAGATAGGCACGTACCGACTCGGGCCCGCCATCCAGGCGCGCGACATCGGCCACCAACGCCACGTACTGGCCCTGGCTGTCGTACTCGATGTCCGAACCAAAGCCGGTGTTGACACTGCCATCGTCGTTGAGGATCGGCGAGACCAGGCCGTTGGCATGCACGCCGTGTTCGCTGTACCAGGCCAGGTAGTCGCGCGCGACGCGTGCTTCGCCCATGCGCAGCAGCACCGCCGAGGTGGCCATGCCGTCGCGGATGAAAGAGCGGTTGTAGTTGCGGGGCCCGGGCTGCATGGCAGGGCCGGTCTGGTTGATCAGCATGTAGGCGGCCTGCGCGCGCAGCATGTCGACCAGCGAAGGATCGGGCAGGCGCAGCCCGACCTGGCCCAGCCGTGCCTGCCAGTCCGCGGAGGCCTGCGTGGCCAGGGAATCGAACGCCGTATTGGCATCGCGGGGCAGCGTCGCCAGATCGAGCGCGGGCGCCTCGGGCAGTGCGCCCTTGCTATCGGCGGTGGCAGTACCCAGCGGGAACGCGACCACGATGGCATCGCTGGTTCCCGGCGCCAACGAGACGCGGTAGTTCAACGCAGCCGAGGCAAGACCCTGGTCATCACGTGCCTGTTGCGCGGAAGGCAGTTGGCCGGCAGCGATGTCCGCGGTGATTTCCGTTGCGCCATCCCTGCCAAATGGCGCTGCGCCGGATGCAGTCACCGGCGTGAGCGACTGCAGCAGCGTGCGTCCATTGATGCGCACGGCCTGTCCATCGATCGCCACATCGCGGATGGGTGACAGCCCGCCGTTCTGCCACGGTGGATTCATCTGCATCGGGCGCACGACCAGGCTGAGCGTGCCGTCGATCCTGGTGCCGCCGGTGTTGTGCAGGCAATGACGCAGGAAGGTCACCGGCTGGCCGTTGCGCTCGATGGCAAACACTTCACTGCGCAGCTCCAGGCCGGGTTGCGGTGACCAGGTAGCGGAGGGCATCGGCTTCCAGCCGTCCCGCAGTGCATGCTGCACGTTCTGCCCGGCCGCACCCGCAGTGTTCCCATCGGCGCTGCGCCAGATCGGCTGCACCAGCGGCGCGCCCTTGAATGCTTCCAGGTTGCCGTACTCGTCGAAGATCGATTTCTGTCGCCCGGCATGCACGCCGACGGCAGTCCAGTAAGTCTGCTGCATCTGCAGCGAGGCCGGGAACAACGCGCGCTGCGCGCCGCTGGCGACGATCTGATACTGCTTCATCGGTGTCATCACGGCTTTTGGGCCGAGCAGGCGCAGGCGTGCCACCTTTGGTGCAGATCCATCCACGCTCAGGCGGAATGCACGCACGGCCTGTGCGGCGTTGGCGGCCAGCCAGCTCTGGCGGTGGCTGGCCGCCTGCGCATCGTGCGTGAGGTCCTGCCACCGGCCCTGTGCATCCTGAACCTGCAATCGGGCAGGGCCGCGGCTGCCATCAGCCCAGTCGACCACCAGACCAGCCGTCGATCGAGCCTGCGGCAGCGTGATCTCTAACGCATGGGATCCATTTGTCCCGGCCGGAATCGGAACGGTGCCGCCGCCTTGCCAGAGCGCTGCTGCCTGCGCTGCGTCGATACCGCTGATACGTGCGCTGAGCGTGCTGTCCAGCGGCTCCATCTCGAAGATCGACACGCCCCAGTCGGAGGTGCGCTGCGGGCTGGCCAGCCGCAGGTAGCGCGCCTGCCGCGGCGCGAAGTACAGCGTTTCCACATCGCCCAGTGAATCGGCCATGGTGTACGCGGTCTGCCACTGCGTGCCATCCATTGAGGTCTGCAGTGAATAGCCTTCCGGGTTGGAGACATCCCAGGTGAGGCGGGCGCCCGCCAGCTGGGTGGGCGCGCCCAGGTCGATCTGGAACCAGTGGCCGGGGCTGAAGGCGCCGCCGGTGACGGTCTTCGGGTCGCCGTCGATCAGGTGGCCGATCGCCATCGACGGCACCTGCTGCGAGGAACTGCTGGCCTGCCATTGGCTGCGCGGGGGGAGGGTCTGTGCCTGCGCGCTGTAGGCCAGCGCGGCCAACAGCAGGGCAGCGACAGGACCCAAGTGGAAAAGCGGGGTGGAGACCTTGGAGCGTTCGGCGCGCAACGTCATTACGGACAGCCTCGCAGGTTCGGCCGGAATCGGGCGAGCGCTACGCTAGCAAGGGATGTAATCGGTTACATGACGCACTGCAGCGGCGCAGGCCGCTTCTGCGTAGAGCCGAGTCTACGCTCGGCTGCCGTTCGGGTAGGCGCAGCCGAGCATGGCTCGGCTTTACATGGTTTCCGGCAGGTCACGCGCACCCGCTGTTACAACTCCACCGTCTCCCACCAGCGCGTACCCGCCTGCGGCGCCTGCATGTCCAGTGCTTCTCCCATCATCGGCGTGGCCACCGGCACGTTCTTCGCCGCGGCCAACGCGGTGATCCGCTCGAACGGCTGCTGCCATGCGTGCAGGGCCAGGTCGAAGGTGCCGTTGTGGATCGGCAGCAGCCACTTGCCGCGCAGGTCCAGGTGCGCCTGCAGCGTCTGTTCCGGCTGCATGTGCACGAACGCCCAGCGCGGATCATAGGCGCCGGTCTCGATCATGGTCAGGTCGAACGGACCGTACTTTTCGCCGATGGCCTTGAAGCCATCGAAGTAGCCGGTGTCACCGCTGAAGAAAATGCGGAAATCATCGTCCTGGATCACCCATGACGCCCACAGGCTGCGATCACTGTCGCCCAGTCCGCGGCCGGAGAAATGCTGGCCGGGGGTGGCGGTCAGGCGCAGGCCATTGGCCTCGGTCGATTGCCACCAGTCCAGCTGTTCGACCTTGCTGGCGTCCACGCCCCAGGCGATCAGCTGGTCGCCGACGCCGAGCGGTGCAATGAAGCGAGCGGTCTTGCCGGCCAGCTGCATCACCGCTGCGTGGTCGAGGTGGTCGTAGTGGTTGTGCGAGAGGATCACGCCGGCGATCGGCGGCAGTTCATCGATGCTGATCGGTGGTGCATGGAAGCGGGCCGGGCCCATCCACTGCACCGGCGAGGCGCGTTCGGAGAACACCGGGTCGGTCAGCCAGTACTGGCCGCGCAGCTTCAGCAGGATCGTGGAGTGCCCCAGCCGGAACAGGCTGCGATCCGGTGCAGCATCCAGGGTGGCGCGGTCCAGCGGCAGCACCGGAATCGGGTGCGCGGGCACGGTGCCCTTGGGTTTGTTGAAGAGGAACGTCCACCAGATCTCCAGGCCGTCGCGCAGGCCCATCGCTGGACGGGGCAGGGCATTGCGGAACTTGCCATCACGGTACTGCGGCGACTCGGGGAAGTCGGGAAGGGACCAGGACTTGCAGAAGGTGTAGGCGGTCACGGCGAGGATTCCAAGCAGGAGGACAAGGAGCAGGCGCTTCATGGGTGACGTCCGCTGAGTACACTGCACAGTGTAGTTTCGCGTTTTCCAAAAGTACACTACCAAGTGTAAAATGGAGGCATCCGTTCAGTTATCCGGTTCCCGCCATGACCCGTGTCCCGCAACGCCTGACAGACCGCAAACGCGAAGCCATCGTGCGCGCGGCGGTGGAGGAATTCCGTGCCTGGGGCTACGAGGCGACCAGCATGGACCGTATTGCCGAGGCGGCCGGGGTCTCCAAGCGCACCGTCTACAACCACTTCCCGAGCAAGGAAGCGCTGTTCTCGATGATCCTGGAGGAGCTGTGGGAGCGAAGCGTTGCCAGCGACACATTGCCGTACCGCGCCGACCAGCCGCTGCAGGCGCAGTTGCTGCAGTTGCTGGGGCAGAAGCTGGAATTGCTCAGTGATGCCAACTTCATCGATCTGGCGCGGGTGGCGATGGCCGAGATCATCCACTCACCGGAGCGTGCGCAGGCCATCGTCTGCCGCATGGGCGAGAAGGAAAGTGGCGAGAGTGCGTGGATCCGCGCGGCCATCGCTGACGGCCGGCTGCGCGAGGTCGATCCGGAGTTCGCCGGCCACCAGCTGCACGGGCTGGTGAAGAGCTTTGCGTTCTGGCCCCAAGTTACGATGGGGCAGGCGCCGTTGAACGCACAGGAGCGTGCACGCGTGGCCGAATCGGCGGTGGCGATGTTCCTGGGTTTCTACGCGGTCTAGCTGGCGGCGAAGCGGAGGAACTCGTCGGCCGGCAGCGCCGCCGAGTACAGATAGCCTTGGCCGACATCCACGCCCAGGGCCCGCAGCTTCTGCTCCTGCGCCAGGGTTTCGGTACCTTCGGCCACCACGATCGCGCCGCAGCGGTGCGCAACCTCGACGATGAAGCGCACGATCGACTGCGACTTGGCGTCGGACAGCGTGGCGATCAGTGCCTGCTCGATCTTGACCTCGGCGATGGCCAGCTGCGAAAGCAGGATCAGGGTTGAATAGCCGGCGCCGAAATCATCCAGCGACAGGGTGACCCCGGCTGCCAGCAGCTGTGTGATGTTGGCATCGACCACGTCGCGCTCGACGATTTCGGTCCATTCGACGATCTCCAGGCGCAGCATCGCACCGGGGATGTCATGCAGTTGTAGCAGTTCCTGCAGGCGCAGGCCGAAGTCGGGCAGGCGCAGGGATTCGGCTGACACATTGACTGCGATGGTCAGCGCCGCGCCGTCCTGCCGGCAGTGCTGCAGGAAGTGCACCGCCGACTGCAGCGTGGCCCATTCCAGGTCTGCCAGCCGGCCCTGCCGGCGCAGCAGCGAGATCACCCGCATCGGTGCAATCGGCCGGCCTTCGCCATCGCGCATGCGCAGCAGCGCTTCGGCGCCGACCAACTGGCGGTCCTGCAGGCGATGCTTGGGCTGGTAGCACAGCGGTGCATCGCCCTGCTGCAGCCAGCGTTCGAGAGCGACTTCGATCAGGGCGTCGATCTCGCTGTCGCGCTGGATCGGGTCGTCGAAGAACACGACGCCCGATTCGATCGCACTCATCGTCAGGGTGATCGCCCGGAACGGCAGGTGACCGTCGTCTGTATTGGTTGGGGGCTTGAGTTCGACTACCGCGCAACGGAACAACGGGCGGAAACCCGGCCAATCGCGGCCCACCCGTTCGGCCAGGTTGCTGGCCAGCTCGGTGATCTGCGGTTGCGTACGTAGTTCGGACAAGGACAGGTCGCGCACCAGGATCGCCAGCGCGGCATCGCCGAACTGGTAGATCTCCAGTTGCCCGGCCGGCAGCGAGGGCAGCAGCCGATGTACTTCTTCGGTGCTGTCGCGCTGCCACAGGCCGCTGTCCTGCAGCGGACCGTAGCGCAGGCGCAGATCGCGCAGGTTGCCCATCTCGGCCACGATCAGGCAGGCCTTGCCGAGGCCGTCGTTGTCTCGCCAGTACTGCTGCAGACGTTCGCCCAGCGCACGCATGTTGGGCAGGCCGCTGATCGGATCGATGCGCAGCCAGGCCTGTTCGCGCTGGCGTTGGGCATCGATCTGCGCATCGTTGTAGACCAGTGCGAACACCGCGCCGAGCATCAGCAGTGAGAGTGGCAGTGCCAGCAGGCGCTGGATTGCCAACTCCTCCACGGGTAGCTGATGGGCGCCGATGATTGCTACCCCCAGTGCCAGGCCTAATGCAGTGACGACGATACGAACGCCCCAGGCGTGCAGGATCATGCGCAGCGAGAGTTCATTGAGCATGCGCGGGTGCAGGCGCCTGCGCAGCCAGACGCCGGCCAGCATCTGCAGCGTGGCCTCGAGGCCGGCAGGCAGGAAATACTGGGTGCCGGCGAACTGGTAGCGGGCCAGCAGGCTGGCGCCCAGGCAGGCCAGGCCCCCGCGCCAGCCGCCGAGCAGGCCGCTGACCAGCAGAATGTCGAAGCCGAGGTGCAGCTTGACCACGCCCTGGGTGTAACGGGCCACGAACCAGGAATTGAACAGGTAGATCAGGCCCAGTGCCACGCCCAGATACAGGCGTCGGCCTTCAATGGCATGGCCGGCACGGCGGGTGGCGATCAGCAGCACCCCGATCATGCCGATCACTGCGGTGGCCTGCAGCAGGTACAGCGGCAGGCTGGGCAGGGAACTGTCCAAGACCTGGGCCGAGACCCGTGACAGCGCATCCATAGCATTCCCGCCTGTGACCGACGGCCGGTGAGGAGCAGGGTAAACCACGACCGCGCGCGCGGCCACTGATGGTGCCCTGCGGCGGCCGGCCAGGTCAGTAGCGCGGGTCGGCGATGGCCGGCAGCACCAGTTCGCGCACGAAGCCGGACGGTGACAACTGCAGCAGCGCGCGCACCATCGCAACGACGTCGTGCACCGGCACCAGCTCACCGACGCCGCGCGCTGCGGCCTCTGCCACCGGCACCGACAGTGCATCGTCGGTGTTGAGGTAGCCCAGCTGCAGGCCGGTCACCGCCAGCCGGCGATCGCGGAAGCCCTCGCGCAGTGCATCGGCAATGCCGTTGAGCGCGAACTTGGATGCGCCGAACGCCACTTCCGGGCGGCCGCTGCGTGGCAGCGCCGAGGTCGAGCCGGTCAGCACCAGCTGCGGGCGTGGTGCGCCCAGTACCCGCGGCAGCAGGCGCTGCAGCAGCACCAGGGTCGCGGTGATGTTGACGTCGACCAGTTGGGTGAGCGCGGCATCGCTCTCGTCGAGGAAGGCGTACTCGTCGCTGAAGGCGGTCTCTTCCCAGATGCCCAGGTTGTGGATCAGCACATCCAGATCGGCCGGTGCCTGCGCTGCGATGTGATTGGCAGCCAGGGTGGGTTGGGACAGATCGGCCTCGATCCACTGCAGGGTGACACCCTCGGGGCATTGAAAGTCGCGCGGACGGCTGCGCGAAACGCCGACGACGGTGTCGCCCGCACTGCACAGGCCTTCCACGAACGCCCGACCCAGGCCCCTGCTGGCGCCGATGACCATCAATTTCATGTTGCTTCCTTGTTGTACTGCGGCGGCCTCAGTCGGCAGCCAGAATGGTGTCCCAGTCGGCGAACGCGCGCAGGCCGCTGCGCTCGGCGGTAATGATCGAGGCGGTGTTGTCGAGCTGGCAACGGTACTGAGGCTGCAGCCCGGCCGCCTGCGCGGACACGGCCATGGCGTGTACCAGCTGGCGCGCGTGCCCGCGACCGCGGGCCTCGGGCAGGGTCAGCACGCCCATGTCGGCGAGGGCTGGATCCAGGCTCCACGGGTACATGCTTCCTGCGGCAACCAGCCGCTCGCCATCGAAGGCGCCGAACACCTGCCAGTGGTCCAGCTCGACCCAGGCGGCATCGAGATCCTCTTCGCTGGCGTTGGCCTGGAACACATCGAACGCGGCTGCGTCGGCCGGGTCGAGACGGCGGATATGTGGTGGTGCAGGGCGCGCGGCCAGGGCCGCAAGTTCTGCGGCAGGGAAGTAGAAGACACGATCCGCACCATGCGTGCGCTGGCCGAGCTGCTGCAGGCGCTGTTGCAGCTGTGCCAGTGTCCAGTGCGGTTGCGCGTGCAGGTGCAGGCGAGCCGCCAGGGCAGGGCGCAACAGTGCGCGAGCGGGGCCCACGACCGGCTGCAGCAGCATGCCGTCCTCGCCCTCATCGAAATCATCGCTGCACGCCAACTGCAGCTGTGGATCGTCCCGCAGCGTGCGCTGCCCGGAGAACACGCCGCGCCAGGTCGCATCGATCAACGGGGCAAACACATCATCCATGACCGGTGTCTCGCTCAGTGCCGGGGCAGGTCCACCTGCAGGCCGGCGGCCTTCCATTCGGGGTAACCGGCGGCGAGCCGCTGCGCGGTCAGTCCGGCCTCGCGCAGCATCGCCACCGCATCGTTAGACAGCACGCAGTAGGGACCGCGGCAGTACGCGACAATGTGGACGGCACGCGGCAGTTCGTCCATCCGTGCGCGCAGTTCTGTAACGGGAATGTTCAGCGCTCCGGGCAGGTGGCCCAGATCGAATTCCTCGCGCGGCCGCACATCCAGCAGCACCACGCTACTGCGTTGTTCCAGCAGCTGCTCCACGGTCAGTCCTTCCAGCGCATCGCGGCGCTGCAGGCTGTCGTGGATCACGCCGTGCATTTCGCTGCGCTGGTGGTCGGCATAGTCGCGCAGTGCGGCCAGCAGGTTGCCCAGCGGGCCATCACCGCTGCGGTAGAGGATGCGCTTGCCGTCACGGCGGGTCTGTACCAGGCCGGCACGGCGCAGCTGCTGCAGGTGCTGGGAGGTATTGGCCACCGACAGGCCGGTCAGTTCGGCCAGGCGTTCTACGGCGCGCTCGCCCTGGGCGATGTGCTCCAGCAGGGCCAGGCGATGGGCATGGCCGAGCGTGCGGGCGATCTCGGCCAAGGCCTCAAGCGGCGAGGGTGGTGGCTCTGTTGCAGCGTTCATGCGGGGCACGCTAGCATCGCTCTATCATTCAAGCAAATAATTGAAGGTACGGGATATGTCTGGCCAGGCGACATTCGCGATGGATGCGGTGGTAGTCGGCGTGGGAGCGACCGCAGTGATGGACCTGTGGGCGGTGGTGCAGCGGCGGCTGTTCGGCATTCCCTCGTTGGATTTTGCGATGGTGGGCCGTTGGCTGGGGCACCTGCCCCGCGGGCGCTTCCGCCACGACGGCATCGGCTGCGCGGCAGCGGTCGGTGGCGAGCGCGCGCTGGGCTGGACCGCGCATTACGTGACCGGGGTGGTTTTCGCGGCGTTGTTGCTGGCCGTGGCAGGGAGCGATTGGGTGCACGCACCCACCCTGTGGCCGGCGCTGGCCTTCGGCATCCTCAGCGTTGCTGCGCCGTTCTTCATCCTGCAGCCGGGCATGGGTGCAGGCATTGCCGCTTCGAAGACCCTGGCGCCGGGCAAGGCACGCCTGCGCAGCCTGGTGGCGCACAACGTGTTCGGCGTGGGCATGTACCTTTCCGCGCTGCTGTTGGCCGCGGTCCGTGCAGGATGAGCGAAAATCGGCGGGGTCACCGGCAACAGGAACACCCCGGCATGGAAGCACCCAATCCCTTCACTGATGGCCTGCCGCTGCCGCTACCATGGGCATGGCAGGAAGCGTTGGCCGATGCGCGCATCGAGCGGCAGTCGATCGGCGTATCGCGCGCGTATGTAGCCCGGGTGCAGCGACCAGGCCAGCCCGATGCCTTCGTGAAGTCGGAAGTGATCGACGCCTTCAGTGAGCTCGGTGATGAGATCGCGCGCCTGCGCTGGCTGCAGGAACAGGGACAACCGGCGCCAACGGTAATTGCCACCGCCGAAGAAGCGGGCCGGCGCTGGTTGCTGATGAGCGCGCTGCCCGGCCGCGACCTGGCTTCGTCGCCGGAACTCGCGCCGCAGCAGTTGGTGGAACTGCTGGCCGACGCGCTGCGCGGGCTGCATGCGTTGCCGGTGGCAGCCTGCCCGTTCGACCAGCGACTGGCCTCGCGCCTGCAGGCCGCGCAGGCCCGCGTCGAAGCGAGCCTGGTGGATGCCCATGATTTCGATGATGAGCGCCTGGGCCAGAGTCCACAGCAGGTCTTCGCCGAACTGTGCAGCACCCGGCCCGATCATGAAGATCTGGTGGTCTGCCATGGCGATGCCTGCCTTCCGAATCTGATGGTGGCCGAGGGGTGTTTCAGCGGGTTCATCGACTGTGGGCGACTGGGCGTGGCCGACCGCTACCAGGACCTGGCGCTGGCCGCGCGCAGCCTGGTCCACAACTTCGGCGACACGCGTTGGGTGGCGCCGTTGTTCCAGCGCTATGGCGCGGTGGCCGACGAGCGTCGGCTGGCGTTCTACCGGTTGCTCGACGAGTTCTTCTGAGCCCGCGCATGGCTGGCGATGGCCGCGCAGATCAGGCCACCGACCACGCTCAAGTGTTCCAGCGCGAAGAACAGGGCCAGCTGCTGTTCCGCGCCGTGCTTGGTCCAGAAGGTATGCACGACGACGATGGTCAGCAGCATGAACACTGCCAGCGCGCCGCTGCCCAGCCAGAGCAGGCGATCAAGCAGCAGGCACAGTACGCCGCCCAGCAGCACCACCGCGCTGGCGAGGTTGAACAGCACAGGCGGTTGCAGCCCGGCGGCCTGCATTTCGGCCACGCTGTTGTCCCACGCCAGCAGCTTGGCCAGGCCTGAGGACAGGAACACCACGGCCAGCAGCAGCCGGGCGAGGAACCACAGCACGCGGCTGTCGAGCAGGGTGGTGATCATCCGTGGCATGCAGGAACTCCGGGTTGGGCATGGAACAGGTCGCGCAGCATCGGGCCTCAACCGCAGTTGAGGTCAAGGCTGGCTGAACGGAGCCCGATGGTGGCCAGGTCGACATCTACAAAATGGACGAACGTTCGTTCATGATTGTGGCATGAGCCGAATCGACCGCAATGAGCAGCGCGTGACCCTGATCCTGCAGGCGGCCCTGCGGTGCTTCCTCGCCAAGGGATTCCACCAGACCAGCATGCGTGACATCGCGCAGGCGGCTGGCGTCAGCCTGGGCAACCTCTACAACCACTTCCCGGGCAAGGAAGCGATCATCCTTGCAGTGGCAGTGGCCGAGAGCGAAGAACTGGCACCGTTGCTGCGTCGACTGGCCGCGTCCGAAGGCGAGCGCGCACAGGTACTGGATTTCCTTCAGGACTTCCACGCACTGTGCCGCCAGCCGGAATGGGCGACGCTTGCCGTCGAAGTGCTGGCCGAGAGCGCACGCAATCCGGCCGTGGCCGAGGCATTTGCGGCCAATCGCAGGCAATTGCAGGCGACCCTGGCCGAAGCCCTGCAGCAGGTGGCACGGCGCGAACGTCGGCGTCCCGTGCTGGCCCCGGCATTGCAGGCGCAGGTGCTGCTGGATGCCATTGAAAGCGATGCGCTGCGTCGGGGGCTGGGCGAAGCCGATGGCATCGATGAGGCCCCGCTGGATCTTGGCCTGCTCGCGCTGCTGCTCGGGGCACGCGCATGAG
Source organism: Stenotrophomonas thermophila (assembly GCF_001499715.1). NCBI lineage: Bacteria > Pseudomonadati > Pseudomonadota > Gammaproteobacteria > Lysobacterales > Lysobacteraceae > Stenotrophomonas > Stenotrophomonas thermophila. The sequence continues at coordinate 151,261 of NZ_CVIW01000045.1, forward strand.
TGCCGTTGACCGGCGATTGCACGGCCTTGATCTGGCGCGCTACCTGGCCTTGGCCGGCATGGTGCTGGTCAACTTCCGCCTGGCGATGGCCGTGCCGGCAGAGGGTGAGGGTTGGTTGGCAGGGTTCTTCCATCTGCTGGAAGGCAAAGCCTCGGCGACGTTCGTCACCCTGGCCGGTCTTGGCCTGGTGCTGGCCACGCAGCGGCAGGGGTGGTGGCCGGCCAGCGTGCAGACCTGGAGGCGCGCGCTGTTCCTGATGGTGCTGGGCCTGCTCAACCTGACTCTGTTCCCGGCCGATATCCTGCACTACTACGCGGTGTATTTCGCGTTGGCGGTGGTGTGGCTGCGTGCGTCGCCGCGGGTGCTGCTGGCCAGCATTGTGGGCCTGGCGGCGTGTTCGTTCTGGGCGTTGCTGCACTGGGACTACAGCCAGGGATGGAACTGGCAGACGCTGGAATACGCCCACCTGTGGCAATGGCCGGGCGCGGCCCGCAACCTGGTGTTCAACGGCTTCCATCCGCTGCTGCCGTGGCTGTGCTTCTTCCTGCTGGGGATGCTGCTGGCACGCCTTCAGTTGTCGCAACCGCGGGTGCAGCGAGCATTGCTGGTGCTGGGGCTGCTGCTGATCGCGGCCGGCCATGGCGTTCAGCAGCTTGGGCAGGGAACGCCCTGGCAGGTGTGGCTGGGAACGCAACCGATGCCGCCGGGACCAGCCTACGTACTCACGGGTGCGGGCGCAGCGTGCAGTGTCATTGCCGCCTGCCTGTGGCTGACGCGTGTGCAACCAGGGGACTGGCTGGAACCGTTCACCGCGGCCGGGCGCATGACCCTGACCCTGTACGTGGGCCACATCCTGCTGGGCATGGGCACGCTGGAAAGCCTGGGGCTGCTTGATGGCGGTGCATCGCTGGCGTCGGTGCTGCTGTGGGCGCTGTTGTTCCTGATGTTGGCCACGGGCTCGGCGTGGCTGTGGTCGTGGCAGTTCACACGCGGCCCCCTGGAAGCGGTGATGCGACGCATCGCAGGCTAGTTCTCTGGTCGCGGTGAGCTGATGTTGTGACGGACATGTCTGTGTCGCGGCGAATGCATCTGCGATAGTGGCAGCAGGCAATACTTTCCGCTTGCATCCATGTCATTCGCTTCGGCGCAGCATCTCGGCGAAGTCCTGCAACAATCCTATGGCATCACTGCCACCGCCGTGGTGCCACGCCCGGTGGGTGCCGACGCCAATGCCAGCGTGTATCGCGTCGATGCGCGGCACGGGCAGTGGTGGTTGAAATGCCGCACCTACCAGGTCGCCCCAGCGGTGTGGGACAGCCTGCATTGGCTGCGCGGCACGCTGGGTATCGATGAGATCGTTGCGCCGTGGCCAGCATTGACCGGCGGCGCATCGGTACAGCGGTGGGGGCTGCAGTTCACCCTGTTCCCTTATGTGGAAGGGCAGTCCGGATTCGAGGCGGCGTTGAGCCGCACGCAGTGGAAGCGGTTGGGCGAGGTACTGCGGCGCCTGCACGGCGCGCAACTGCCAGCGCAACTGCAGCAGGCGCTGCCGATCGTACGGCTGGAAACCGCGGCGCTGGAGACGGTCGGTCAATGGCTGGCCGGCGAAGGCCTGGCGGCCGCGAAGGACGGGCTGGGCCGCGCATTTGTTTCGGTATGGGACCAACAGCATGCGCGCATCGCGGCGCTGCATGCGCAGGCACGGGAGCTGCTCGTGGCATTGCAGGACGTACCGGTAGATCTGCATCTGTGTCACACCGACCTGCATGCCGGCAACCTGCTGATGGGCAATGACGGGGGCCTGCACCTGATCGACTGGGACGGCCTTTCGCTGGCCCCGCGCGAGCGCGACCTGATGTTCATTGGTGCGGCGGTTGGCGGGCGCTGGGGGCGCGAGAACCCGCTGGGCTTCGAGGAGGGCTACGGCAGCGACCGCGGCGATCCGCGCTGGATCGCCTGGTACCGGCATTGGCGCATCCTGCAGGACCTGATCGAGTTCCAGCAGGTGCTGTTGGGCAGCGATGGCGAGGAGCGTTCGCCGCAGTTGCGCCGGCAGTCGTTGCACTATCTGGGCGAGCAGTTCGCGCCGGGCAATGTGTTCGATGCGGCGGAGCGGGTGTATCGCGCGCTGGATCAGGTTCTGAGCCGCTGCCAGGATCGCCCCGGGTAGAGTCGACTGTTGGTCGACTGCTCTTCGATTGGAACAGGCGAAGCCCGCGCTGCGCGCGAGAGTCGACTAACAGTCGACTCTACCCAGGGCCTTTCCATGCACGGTCCATTGGCTTGTCCATGCAGGTGGTTCTTATTCGGCGGGCTTGGCTGCTGCAGAGGCCGCTGCGCTTGCGGCGCGGCGCGACAACACGGCTTCGCGGTGGGCGATGTAGGCGTTGGCGGCGAGGATGATGCCGGCACCGATGATCGTCCAGCGGTCCACCGTTTCGTTGAACAGCAGCCAGCCGAACAGCGTTACCAGTGGCAGCTGCAGGAAGCTGATCGGGGTCAGGGCGGAGACTTCGCCCAGCCGTAGCGCGCGGGTCCACAACAGCTGGCCGACGGTGCCGAGCACGCCGGTGGCCAGCAGCCACAGCCACGCCATGCCGGAGGGCCAGACCCAGACGAACAGTGCCGGGACCAGCGACAGCGGCACCCAGAACACGTAGGTGTAGAGCACCACGGTGTCAGCGCTGTCGACACGGGTCAGCTGCTTGATCTGGATCGCCACCAATGAGCTGAGCACGGCGGCTGCCACCGCTACCAGGCTGCCCGCGGTGAAGCCGGCGGTACCGGGGCGCACGATCACCAGCACACCGATGAACCCAACCACCACCGCAGCCCAGCGGCGTACACGCACGGTCTCGCCCAGCAACAGCACGGCGGCGATGGTGACGAACAACGGCGTGGAGTACGAGAGGGAAACCGCCTGCGCCAGTGGCAGATGGCCCAGTGCCCAGAATGCGCACAGCATCGAACCCAGGCCAATCGCACTGCGCACGAAATAACGCGGCAGCTGCTGCGTTTTCAGTGGTGCATGGCCGGGGCGCAGCAGCATCGGCAGCAACGCGAGCAGGCCAAAGGCATTGCGAAAGAACGCCACTTCCTGGGTTGGTACGTACCGGGTGGCGTAGCGGATGGCGACGGCCATCAGGCCGAATGCCATCGTGCTGCCGAGCATCAGCAGCGCCGCCCGCATCGGGGTGGCGCTGGGGGAGAGGACGGGGGTGTTCACCACTGTGCGCCGAGCAGGCGGGGCTCCGGTTCGATCGGCACGCCGAACTTTTCCAGCACCGAGGCCGAGATGCGTCGCGCCAGCGCCAGCAGCTCAGCACCGGTGGCGTTGCCGTGGTTGACCAGCACCAGCGCGTGGCTCGGCGCAACGCCGGCATCGCCTTCGCGGAAGCCCTTCCAGCCGCAGGACTCGATCATCCATGCCGCCGAGACCTTGCGCTTGTCGTCCTGTTCGGCCGGGAACACCGGCAGCTCGGGGAAGTGCTGCAGCAGTACGTCCACCTGTTCCAGTGGCAGTACCGGGTTCTTGAAGAAGCTGCCGGCGTTGCCCAGCACATCCGGATCGGGCAGCTTGCGGCGGCGGATCGCGATCACCGCATTGGCCACGTCCACGGCACTGGGCAGCTCCACGCCCTGTGCCTGCAGTTCCTCGCGGATGCCGGCATAGTCCATGCGCAGGTCGTGCAGCAGCGGCAACTTCAGCTCGATGGCGGTGATCAGGTAGCGATCGGGCTGCTGCTTGAACACGCTGTCGCGGTAGGCGAAGCCACACTGTTCGTTGTCCAGCCGCACCCAGGCCTGCTCCTGGCAGTCCCAGGCTTCAACGGCCTGGATGAACTCGCCGACCTGCGCGCCATAGGCACCGATGTTCTGGATCGGCGCGGCACCGGCCGTGCCGGGAATCAACGCCAGGTTCTCCAGGCCGGACAGGCCTTCCTGCAGCGACCACATCACCAGGCCATGCCAGGACACGCCAGCGCCGGCGCGGATCACCGCATGGTCGGCGCGGTGCTCCAGGAAGCTGATGTCCCGGTTGCCGAACACCAGCACGGTGCCAGGCAGGTCTTCGGCGATCAGTACGTTGCTGCCGCTGCCCAGCACCAGCAGCGGGCCGCTGGCCACCTCGGGCAGTGCCAGCACCTCCGGCAGCAGCGCGGCATCGTGCAGTTCCAGCAGCTGTGCGGCGCTGGCCTGCACGTGGAAGGTGTTCAGTGCCTGCAGCGGCGCATTGCGGGTGAGCCTCCAGCGCAGCGGGGCGTTGCCGTCGATGGTGTCCATGGGCGCGCTCACAGGGGGGCCACCGCGCCGCGGCTGGGCGCTTCGCGGCGGCGACGGATCGCCTCCACGCATTCAGAAACCAACGCCGGTCCACGGAAGATCAGGCCGCTGTAGCACTGCACCAGCGCGGCACCGGCCGCCATCTTGGCCACCGCGTCGGCACCGGACAGGATGCCGCCGACGCCGACCAGCGGGACCGATTCGGGCAGGCGCGAACGCAGGCGGCGCAGTACCAGCGTGGACTGCTCCAGCACCGGCGCGCCGGACAGGCCGCCGGCTTCGTTGGCCTGCGGATCGCCGGCCACCTTGCTGTGGTCGATGGTGGTATTGGTGGCGATCACGCCGTCCACCTGCAGTTCGCCCAGTACGCGGGCGGCGGCATCGATGTCGCGCTCGCTCAGGTCCGGAGCCACCTTCACCAGCATCGGCACGCGGCGACCATGCCGCGCGGCCAGGGCTTCCTGGCGGTCACGCAGCTGGCTGACCAGTTGGCGCAGCGCGGTTTCTTCCTGCAGCTCACGCAGGCCGGCGGTGTTGGGCGAGGAGATGTTGACCGTGATGTAGTCGGCCAGCGGATAGACCTTGTCCAGGCAGGCGATGTAATCGTCCACCGCCTGTTCGTTGGGGGTGTCCTTGTTCTTGCCGATGTTGATGCCGAGCAGGCCGCGACGGTTGCGCGCGCGTTCGACGTTGCGCACCAGCGCGTCCACGCCCGCATTGTTGAAGCCCATGCGGTTGATGATTGCGTTGTGCGCCGGCAGGCGGAACAGGCGCGGCTGCGGGTTGCCGGCCTGCGGGCGCGGGGTGATGGTGCCGATCTCGACGAAGCCGAAACCCAGCGCGAACAGTGCGTCGATGTGCTCGCCGTTCTTGTCCAGTCCGGCAGCCAGGCCGACCGGATTGGGGAAGGTCAGCCCGAACACCGTGCTGGGCATCGGCGCGATGCGTGCGGCCAGCAGCGGCGTGGTGCCGGTGCGGTAGGCCAGGTCCAGTGCGGACAGGCCGAGGCCGTGGGCGCGCTCGGCGTCGAGCGAGAACAGGAAGGGGCGGGCAAGCGAATACATGCGTCGGTTCAGTCCAGCGTGCCGAGGAAGGCTCGGGTTCGATATTCAAAAGCAACCTGGCCGTCGACCGCGTGGGCGGCGAACAGGTCCTGCAGCGCGTCGATCATCGGCGCGTGGCGAGGATGACCGGATTGGGGTGCGTAGGAGGAGGAGAGCAGGCGCCCGCGCAGGGCGTCGAAATCCAGATGCTGCACGTTCGGCAGCTGCACCCTGCCGCGCAGCCCGGCGCCGAACCAGGCCTGCATGGTGGCGTCGTCCTGGTAGCGCTCGGCCACGGCGGTGTAGTCGGTGCCGTAATCCAGCAGCAGCTGTTCGTAGCCGACCAGGAACGGGCTGGCATCGAGCAGGCGCGAGTTCCAGTAGATCAGTGCCAGGCCACCCGGACGCAGGATGCGCTGCCACTCGGCGCGTACCGCCACAGTGTCGAACCAATGGAAGGCCTGCGCGACGCTGACCAGATCGATGCTGGCATCGTCCAGCGCGGTGGCCTCGGCGCGCCCGTCGACCGCGCGGAACTGCGGATACTGCGGTGCCAGCCACTGTTCGGCCGCGCCCCGCATGGCCGCATTGGGCTCGACCGCGATCACGGGGTGACCGCTGGCCAGGAGCAGGCGGCTGGAAATACCGGTACCGGCGCCGATGTCGGCGACCATCGCCTCGCGGCTGACGCCCATCGGGCCGTGCAGCCAGTCCAGCAGTGCGGGCGGGTACCCGGGCCGGTAGCGGACGTAGTCGGCAACGCGGCTGCTGAAGCGTTCAGTGCTGTCGGAGGCGGTCATGGCGTCAGTTCGACATCGCCGCCAGCCACGCCAGGCCACCGAAGAACAGGATGAAGACCAGGATGGCGGCAAGCACGGCGCCGACCATGACCCAGCCCAGCACAAGGCCGGTAACGGCCATGCCATCGCCTTCCAGTTCAAGCGGGCGGCGCCGGATTTCGGCGCGGGCCATGTGGCCGGTGATGATGGCCACGATGCTGGCCACGAAGGGCAGGACGGTCCAGCTGGCGATGCCCATGACCAGGCTGACCACGGCCAGGGCGCTTGTCTGTCGGGGTGCCACGCTCATCGGGGTCCTCCTTGGCAGTGTGCACATGATAGTGCCTCTGCCCGGGCAATCCCATGCCCGGCGGATGTGATGGCAGGCGTCGACCTTGGTCGACGAACGGCATTTCAGCCAGGTAGACGTCGACCTTGGTCGACGAAAGCCATGCCAACCAAGGTTGGCACCTACCGGCGTGCCGGCATCAGCCCATCAACACCTGGCCGCCATCCACGTTGAGCACATGGCCGGTGACCCAGCGCGCCAGCGGCGAGCACAGGAACAGGGCGGCGTCGGCGATCTCACGCGGGTGGCCGAAGCGGCCGAACGGGATCTTCGCCAAGGTGCCGTGGTACAGGGCGGGGTCTTCGGTGCGGCGGCGGTCCCACAGGCCGTCATCGAACTCGATCGAGCCCGGTGCGATGGCATTGACCCGGATCCGGTCCTTGGCCAGCGCCAGCGCCTGTGACGTGGTGTAGTGCGAAAGCGCGGCTTTGGCCGCGGCGTACGGCGCGCCACCGGGGCGCGGCTGCTGCGCGGCAATCGACGACAGATTGAGGATGCAGGCGTCGCTGGAGGCACGCAGCCATGGCAGTGCCAGGCGCGAGGCACGCACGGCCGCCATCAGGTCGATCTGCAGGCTGGCGGCCCAGCCGTCCTCGTCGTCGACCATGCCGTAGCCCGTGGCATTGTTGACCAGTACATCGATACCGCCGAGGGCATCGGCGGCGGCCTGCAGCCAGGCCTGGATCTGGCCGGGATCGGCCAGATCGGTAGAGAACGCGTGCAGTTCGAAGCCCTGCGCCCGTGCATCGGCACGCAGGGCATCCAGGCCTGCCTGGCTGCGGGCGCAGGCCGAGACCTGCGCACCGGCACCGGCAAAGGCCAGTGCCATTTCACGGCCGATGCCCTTGCTGCCGCCGGCGATGAGCACGCGGCGGCCGGTGAAATCAATCACCGGCTTGCCACCCTGTAGAGCCGAGCCATGCTCGGCTGCATTTCCTGCGGTGTTCATGGCGCATCCTGCCGGGCATGGCCCGGCACTACAGATTGCGTTACAGGTCGAACTTGATGCCCTGGGCCAGCGGCAGCGAATCCGAATAGTTGATGGTGTTGGTCTGGCGGCGCATGTAGACCTTCCACGCATCCGAACCGGATTCGCGGCCACCGCCGGTGTCCTTCTCGCCACCGAAGGCGCCGCCGATCTCCGCACCGGACGTGCCGATGTTGACGTTGGCGATGCCGCAGTCGCTGCCGGCGGCCGACAGGAACTTCTCGGCGGTCTTCAGGTTCTGGGTGAAGATCGAGGACGACAGGCCCTGCGGCACGCCGTTCTGCATGTCGATGGCTTCGTCGATGCTGTCGTACGGCATCACGTACAGGATCGGCGCGAAGGTCTCGTGCTGGACCACGGCGTCGCTGTTCTTCAGGCCAGAGACGATGGCGGGCAGTACGAAGTTACCCGGTCGATCGATGCGGGTGCCGCCGGTTTCGATGGTGCCGCCGGCGGCCTTGGCCTGGGCGATGGCATCGAGGAACTGCTGCACGGCGCCTTCGCTGTTCAGCGGGCCCATCAGGTTGGCGGCATCGGTCGGGTCGCCGATCTTGCCTTCCACCTGCTTGTAGGCCTTGACCAGGGTGGCCAGTACGTCGGCGTAGATCGAGCGGTGCACGATCAGGCGGCGGGTGGTGGTGCAGCGCTGGCCGGCGGTGCCGACCGCACCGAACACGATGCCCGGCACGGCCAGCTTCAGGTCGGCGGTTTCGTCCAGGATGATGGCGTTGTTGCCGCCCAGCTCCAGCAGGCAGCGGCCCAGGCGGCGCGCGACCTTCTCGTTGACGGTGCGGCCGACCTGGGTCGAGCCGGTGAAGCTGATCAGCGGCACGCGGCGGTCATCGACCATCTTTTCCGACAGCGCGGTGCCGGCATCATTGATCAGGAAGAAGATGTCCGGGAAGCCGGCCTCGCGCAGGGCCTCGTTGCAGATCTTCAGCGAGGCGATGGCGGTCAGCGGGGTCTTGTTGGACGGCTTCCAGATGCACACGTCGCCACAGATGGCGGCCAGGAACGAGTTCCAGCTCCACACCGCGACCGGGAAGTTGAAGGCCGAGATGATGCCGACCAGGCCCAGCGGGTGGTACTGCTCGTACATGCGGTGGCCGGGGCGCTCGGAATGCATGGTGTAGCCGTACAGCATGCGGCTCTGGCCCACGGCGAAATCGGCGATGTCGATCATCTCCTGCACTTCGCCGTCGCCTTCCGGCTTGCTCTTGCCCATTTCCAGGGCGACCAGCGAACCCAGCGCATCCTTGTGCCTACGCAGCGCTTCGCCGCACAGGCGCACGGCCTCACCGCGGCGCGGGGCAGGCGTGGTGCGCCAGACCTTGAAGGCTTCCTGCGCGCGGGCGACGACGGTCTCGTACTCGGCCTCGGTGGTCGCGCGGACCTGTGCGATCGGCTCGCCGGTGGTCGGGTTGACCGGGGTGATCAGCTCACCGCTGGTCGCGCTCGACCACTCCCCGTTGCCCAGGTACGTGCCAGCGTTGATCGCGTCCAGGCCAAGGGACTTGAGCAGCTCGGAAGACATGCAGACTCCTGTGTTTCGTTACGTTGTTTTGGCGCCATCGCGGGCAGGGTGGGGGACGCGATGAACAGAACCGCCGATGGTAGCAGAGGGTGGTGGTTGGGCTTTGGTGCGGTGCGGGGTGGGCCCCGGCGCCAGCGGACCGACATGAGGCGCGCAATCGCGTTCCTTTATTGACGCGAAATGACGCATGTTGATTCAAATTGACACAGTTGGGATTTTCAGTTTTTTCAATGGCTTAGGTTCAACTGATGACGCCTTTCCAGTTCTGTGTCTTAACGGAATTCCTATCTTTTGGTCAAAATTTCATCCACAATTCCTCCACATTTGATTGAAACAACCTCGATGATTCCGTGCTGGCTGGGGAGTCCATGCACGTGGGCACTGGTTCCGCGCCCCCTCGAGCCGAGATATGGAGAAGTGCATTGCTACATGGATCAGTAGAAGACCTTCCCGCAGAGCGGGCCCGGGCGGGCCGCCGCCGTGTTGAAGCGCGCGCTGCCCTGGAGTTGGGGATGCGCTTGGGCGACATGTTGTTGCTGCCGGGGATGGCAGTGCTTTCTCACTTTCTTTTGTACGGAACAGGTGCGCCGGATTCTTCCCAGCGAATCGTATTTGGTGCGGTGGTTCTCAGCGCTGTCGTTTGCTTCTCAGTCGCGCCGTTGTATCGGAACTGGCGGATGCGAGGGCTTCTCGCTGATCTCTGGCTGCTGCTGTTGGCGTGGTCTGCCACTTTTGCGCTGTTCTCGCTCTACGTCGTCCTGGTCGGGCTTGCCGATGTGGTGCCGTCGACGTGGCTGATTGGCTGGTATGCCTTTGGCCTGGGATCGATGGCGGCGCTGCGTGTGCTGCTGAGGGTGCAGTTGCATCGGCTGCGCTCGCGTGGGATGGACCGCGAGCGGGTCCTGCTGGTCGGACTTCGCGCCCCGGCCCTGAAACTGCACCGCCTGCTGCGTGGCAAGCCGGAGCTGGGCAAGGAAGTCATTGGCTACTTCGCCGGTGCAGGCGATATCGCCACCCGCCGTGGCGGTGATGCGCCGCGCCGACTGGGCTTGCTGGCTGAGGTCCCGCAGTACATGGATCAGCATCGGGGTGAGTTCGATCAAGTCTGGGTGTCGATGCCGATGGGGGATGCCGCCGCGGTCAGGGACATGCTCAAGCAGATCGAGCGATTTCCGGTGCCTGTGCGTCTGATCCCTGATACCACGGGCCTGGGGGCGCTCAACCCCGGTCTGCACCAAGTGGGTGATGTGCCGATGATCGGTGTGCGGCAGGGCTTGGCAGACCACCGGTTTCGCCTGTTCAAGCGGATCGAGGACATCCTCGTGGCTGGTGTCGCGGTGGTCCTGCTGGCGCCGTTGTTTGTCGTGCTCGCCATTGGCGTGAAGCTGAGTTCGCCCGGGCCAGTGCTGTTCCGCCAGAAGCGTCACGGGCTGGGTGGCAAGGAGTTCTGGATGCTCAAGTTCCGCTCCATGCGCGTGCATGCAGAGGGAGAGGGGCAGATTACCCAGGCTAGGCGCGGTGATCCGCGAGTCACCCGGTTCGGCGCCTTCCTGCGCCGCAGCAGCCTGGACGAACTGCCGCAGTTCTTCAACGTGCTGGGTGGAAACATGTCGGTGGTCGGGCCGCGCCCGCACGCGATCCAGCACAACAACCACTACGAGCGCGTGATCGAGCGCTACATGCATCGTCACTACGTCAAGCCTGGGATTACCGGCTGGGCGCAGGTGCACGGCCTGCGTGGCGAGACGCCGGAGCTGCGCTCGATGAAGAAACGCGTGCAGTACGACATCGATTACATCCGGCGCTGGAGCCCGACGCTTGACGTGCGGATCATTGTGTTGACTGCACTGAAGGTGCTGGGGCAGAAATCGGCGTATTAGTGCAAGGTTTGTGCCGGGATGCGTCGGTAGGCTCGTGTGGATGCATCTGGGTGGCAGCAGCGCGCTGCATTTCTCGTGTATTGAAGAACTGATGGAAACCGTTGTCCGTGTTCAAGAATATTCTGGTTGTGTGTGTCGGCAACATCTGCCGTAGCCCGTCGGCGGAAGTGATGCTGCGTGAGGCTGTGAGCGGCAAGGGCATCACAGTGTCCTCGGCCGGCCTGGGGGCCCTGGTTAACCACGGTGTGGATGCTACCGCGCAGGCGCTGTTGACCGAGCATGGCCTGGATGGCAGCAGCCATCGTGCGCGGCAGATCGACCGGAGCATCCTCGCAGCTTCGGATCTGGTACTGGTGATGGAGCGCAAGCATGTCCATCGCATCATCGAAATCGCGCCGGAGGCGTCGGGCAAGACCTTCCTGCTGGGCAAGTGGCAGTCCGATCGCGAGATTCCCGATCCTTATCGCCAGCAACGTGCTGCATTCGAGCACGTTTACACTCTGATGGATGAGGGGGTGAAGAGCTGGGTGCGTTACCTCTGATTGCACAAGCCCTTGGAAATTGCGCTGCGGATGAAAGGCCGGGGGCTGTCAGGCGCCCGGCCTTTCTCATTCCCCGACGTTACGCAGATTGTCATAGAAGAAGCGTTCATCGCGGTCGCCCGTCATGCCGTACAGGCCGTACTTGCGGCCGAGCATGGCGCCGCCATCGCGGATCAGCGGGTTCCAATTGAAGGCGGCACGGCCGCGCGTGGAGCGTGGCAGGAATCCATCGAGCGGAATACTGAAGTAGATGCCCTTGTCGAAGCTGCCTTCACCGAAGTCACGCGCCGAGACATTGGTCTTGGTCGCATACGCGCCCATGGTCACGCCGTTGTCGAATACGCGGGCCAGGTCCAGAGTGGCACCCTTGTCGCCGGCCAGGTACTGGCCCACCGACAGCGAGCCGATGATGCGTTCACGGGCGTCGAAGGCATAGTAGAGCGTGGCGTGGCCGGTGGTGACCCTATAGTCGCGGAGGCCCCAGTGCTGATCGTAGTCGCGCTGCTGCACCCGGTTGAGATTCACGCCAACCGCCCAGCGCTCGCCGCTTGGGCGATACAGCAGTTCGCCGCCGACGCCGGCATACATCCACTCCAGGTAGCCTGCGTAGGCGATGCCATACAGGTCCGGTGCCAGCCGTCCGGCGATGTTGGCCTGCAGATTGGGCAGCATGATGTCGGAGGTGGTCAGGTATTGGCGGATGTCCGTCCGCACGCGTGGCAGGCGGCTTGGGGCGTTGTACTTGAACTTGTGGTAGTTGTTGGTGACATCAGCACTGACGGTGCCGGTCAGCCAGATGTTGTCGCGCAGGAACAGGCTGCCCGAGTAATTGGCTGCGATCTGGTACAGGATGAAGCCATCAGGGCCGCCAAGATTCTGCCGGTAGCCGATGTTGAAGCCGCCGCCGAATGGGTTGCGCTTGGGCGTGTACAGCGTTTCGCGCGCGAGCGCGCCGGGCGCCTGCAGTTCCGTGCTCCGCCGCAGTACGTCTTCGCTGACGGTGCCATCCAGGTACCCCGCGAACGCTTCGCGGTTGATTGACAGATCGGCGATCGGCATGCCCACGCGGGTGGTGCGCAGGGTGAACCAGTCGTAGTCATCGCCGGTCGCGTTGGCAAGAATGCGCGTCGCGCGTCCAAGGCCCTTGGCAGGATGCAGGTAGCGGGCCTGGTAACCGTCGACATAGAGTTCGTCGCCGCGGCGCGAAATGCGTTCGACACGGAACCCGGCATTGCGCTGCAGTTCGGTGCTGATTGCTGCCCAGTCGGTACTGGTGCCAGGAGCGGCACCAGAAGCGTCGCTGCTGGCGACTGATGCGCGCTGATCGGCGGCGGTTGTCGCGGGCAACAGCCGCTGCGGTGGCGGGTCGAACGGCTTCGGCGCAGCTGGCGCGTTGCCGGGATTGCCACGCAGGGTGAGCGAGAACATCGCCGCGTCGCCGCGCTCCCAGGCTGCAGTCAGTTCGACATTGCGGTTCGGCACATAGACCAGCCCCACGTTGAATGGCGTGCGCTGGCGGAGGTTGTTGTTTCGCGGTTCACGCCGGTAGTCGTTGCCGTCGTATTCCACTTTGAGCAACAGCTCATCCATCGGCGTCTGGTAGGTGATGCCGCCGAAGATACCGACCGGCCCCTTGAACATGTTGCTCAGGCCGAACTTTCCGGACTGCGTGATGTCGCTGTTGGCAATGGAGCGCCGGTCTTTGAAACGATCATCGATGGCGCCCAGTGGGTTCGAGAAATCGCCGCGATTGCCGATGTACCCGGTGGCAAGTCCGATCGAGGCATCGATCGGGCCGAAATTCTTGTTAGCAACCAGGTATTCGCTGGAAAAGAATCCGGTGCCGCCCAGATCGCGCACACCAAAGGCAAGCTGCGGGAGCAGGCGTGATTCCTGCCACAGGCGCAGTTTGAAGTCGATCGACTTGTCCTTGTAATGCTGATCGCCGGCAATGCTAGGCCCGTACAGCAAATTGTTGACGTTGATGTAGCGGAATGAGGCCTCCAGCCACGGGAATGGCTGAAGTGTCAGGTTGTAGCGGGCGTAGGGGGCGTTGTACGACGCAGTGAAGCTCAGGTCTCCGTCGCTTGCCATGCGCGCGGTAGGTGTCTGCAGAAGACCGATCCCACCCCATTCGTTGGCAGTGGGGGGCGGTGCCTCCTGGGCATGCAGTGCGCAGGACAGCGACAACGCAAGCGCGCTCAGTGCAAAACGGGCGGGGCGCACTGGGTGCGCGCGCAGGCAGGACTGGATCATCACGGGTTGACGGGCTGGGTGGCGATGAACGCGGCGAAATCGCTGTTGAACAGCGGGTCGATGCGCTTGATCAGGGAGGCGCGCACGGGCACGAAAACCGTACCCCCGGGCGCGACAGCCTGGGGATCTGCGCGGTTCCACAGGCCGATGCCCAACTGCTGGATTCGCCCGTCGGGCTGGATCACGTAGATGTCGTTGCGGTCGGCAAGGGGACTGGGATGACAGTCACGCAGATAGTCGCGTGCATCGCGATGCGGACCGTGTGGCAGCTCGCACTCCTGCTCCACTGCGCCCATGACAGTGACGGTGCGTGGCCGTAGCGGAAACCGCAGCCTGTCACCTGTGGCTAGCACCGGGTTGTTCGCAGGCTGGACCTGGATCAGTCGCGCGGGCCCGGAGATGGGCGTCCGGCCGGTGGCCGGATGTGTCTCCAGCCAGGTCTGCAATGCCTGCGCGAGCGTCACGACCTGTGCGTCGGCAGACTCTGCCAGCTGCCCGGCGCCATACTGCAGCCCCGCGCGCAGCCGCACCTGGGCCGGCAGGGCCTGCGGGCGTTCGAGACTTGCCCCCAGCAGGTAGGCGTCGGCCTTGGGACGGGCCAGCAGCAGGCCGTCGGCCAGACGGGCGCCGGTACGCAGCTCGTACTGCCCTGCTGCTTCAACGGCACCTTCGATATGTACCTGCGCGGCCTGGACGCCAGTGGCAGCGAACAGCGCGGCAAGCACTACCAGGTTGATAAATCTGAACGTCATGGCTCAGTCCTTGGCCGGGCGATAGGGTTTGAGCTGGGTCAGCTCAGCAACACGACCGGGCGCCAGATGCTGGCGGCTCTTCCAGATGAAGCCTGTGGCAGGATCGGCCCAGTAGACATTGCGGCCACTCATGCCACCGCCTTGCAGCTGCTCGTCGAACCGCTGCAGGGTCCGGCGCGAACCCAGTATCTCCACCTGCTCCAGTTCGCCCCTGCTCAGGATCCCGGTCACGGCTACGTCGACCTGGTAGGCGGGAATCCAGTCATACCGGCGCTGCACCGCAACGGGCGTGGTCACTGTACGCAGGTCATCGAAGGGCGAGGGTCCATCGATACGCGCGTGCCATTGCTGCCCGAGGCCGCTGCCACCCAGCAGCAGGCCGTGGGCGTCCATTTCGAACACCGCATGTGAACCCGCGAACCACTGCTGGCGGCCTCCATCGACGTAGCCCAGAACAGCCACTGCGGTGAGGTCGGGAGTTTCCACCTGCATCTGCGGGAAGCGGTTGCTGGCCACGCCTTCTGCGGTCGCCTGTGCCGGGCGATGGGTGATCAGCCGGAAGGTATCCAGTGTGGAGCGGCTGCCGGTGGTGCACCCGGTGAACAGCAGGGCGGCGACGGCGACCAGCAACAGCGCGCCATGGGCGCGATGTGCAGGGCGGTGGCAGGCCGCATCCATGCGAGCCATGTCAGTTGTCCTTGATTTCGGTTCCGGTACGCGCCGCGTTGTACAGGATATTGGTGAAGGGCAGCAGCTGATTCACGAAGCGGTTCCAACGGCTGACGCCGGCCGCGCCGACAAATACGACGTCGCCCGGCTGCAGATGGAACTGACTGCCGGCGGCAAAAGCGGTCGGAGAGCGCGCCTCCAGCTGATAGACCATCGAGGGCTCCTGTTGCAGGTCCGTGCTGCCGCGGATGACATACACGGCATTGCCGTTTGCGGTCTGTTGAAGCAGGCCGCGAGCGCGGCCGAGTGCCTGGTTCAGCGAGACATCACCGGTTCGGAAGCTGTAGGCGCCGGGCTGATTCACTTCGCCCACCACGAAGATCTCTTTGCGATCAAGGTAGGGCACGAAGATGGAGTCGCCATCCTTGAGGAGTAATTGGCGGCCGCCAAACTCGCGAGCCAGGGTTTCCAGGTTGATCGTGTAAGTGATGCCTTCCCGGCTGAGCTGGATGCCCGACAAGTCGGCCTGCTGGTTGTCCAGTCCGGATTGGCTGATAGCATCTGCCAGCGTCAGCGGCGAGGTGCCCAGGGCAATCGGCGAGGATCGCTGGGCAGCGCCTGTCACCCAGACCCGCTGGCTGCCATAGGTGAGGACGGATACGTCCACCTGGGGCGATTCCACGTACTTGGCCAAGCGGGTGCTGATTTCCTCACGGAGCTGCATCGGCGTCTTTCCCGAGGCTGTGACCTTGCCGATGTATGGGTAGAACATCGTGCCGTCACTCTGCACAAGGCGCCCTGCCAGAGCACCCTGCTGCTGGGGACCGGCCGGCACGGTCAATTCGGGGTGATCCCATACGGTGACATAGAGAATGTCGCCGGCCCCGACCGTGTACGGTGCAGGCTGGTAATCGAACAACGCAGCTGGCAGTGAATTCTGCGTCCGCGCGGCGTTTTCCTGGGCGATCAGCTTCGGCGTGATGCTGACGATTTCCAGCTGACCATCGCCGCTCTTGCGGTCGACGGCAACGTCGCTGCGGCGCAGGTGCTGTCCCGGCGCAAGCGCACAGCTGGACAGTGCCAGTGCGGTCAACGCAGCGGCAAGGAGGCGAGGGGTGATGTTATTCATGGGGATGAGAGTCTGGCAGGCATAAAAAACCCCCGCCGGGCCGCGCCCGGCGAGGGCCTGAGTGGTACGCAGTGCGCTGATCAGCCGCCGGTGCCGCCTGTACCACCGGTGCCGCCCGTACCGCCGGTGCCACCCGTACCAGGGCCGCCCGGACCCGGGCCGCCCGGATCAGTGCCGCCGCCGCCGTCATTGCTGCCGCTGGTGCTGTCGCCGCCGATGCTGTACGCAACGGCCGCGGCGGCCACGCCGATTACGGTGGTGCCCACGACAGCAGCGGTCGAGACGCCTGCAGCTTCTGCTCCGGCAACTTCCGCCGCAGTGGCCTCCGTTCCGGCCGTAGCCTGCGCTTCCTGCGCGAAACTCATCATCGGGGAGGCGGACAGGGCCGCCAGTGCCACAACTGCGATCGTCTTCTTGAACATGGGAGGCCTGCTCCGTCAGGGAAAATTCCTTTCACATGTTCTTCGGATGAATCCTTGCTGTCAAGGTTTGTGATTGCTATCGCCATGATGGCCGCTGACTGGGACCGAATGGCCGCGTAGGCCGTGGCGCTCGAACGCTTGCGCGCGGCCGGACAGTGTCTTCGCCGCGGCCTTCACGAGGTCATGGGTGTGCAAGTCTGCAAGCAGTATCGGGGAGGTCACGGCGGCGGCAATGGCCAGCAGCGCGGCGCGGCCACGCACGACCAGCATGTTGCCCAGAGTATGTCCGCCACGCAGCACCCATGCCGACGCGGCCAGGCCGAGGCTGAGTCCCATGACGATTTCGGATGGGGAGTGGGCTCGCAATGGCAGTCGAGAGTAGCCGATCGCGAGCGCTAGGCCTGCGCCCACGACGGCCCAGGCCGGCAGCTGTCGGCTGCGTCCGCTGGCCAGCAGCCAGAAGGCCACGGGATAGAGGGTGCTGGACATGGCGGCGTGCCCGGAGACGCCGGTGAAATCCAGATGCTTCAAGCCGAAACCCCAACCCATGAAGGCAATCTTGCTCGCTAGCGTGGTTGCGGCAACTACAATCATTGCCGCTGCCCAGCGCCATAGCAGGTGTCGGTGAGAAGGCGGCAGAAACAAGGCGAGTACAGCGGCAAACGGAAACAAGGCGCGGCTGTCGCCGAGTGCAGACAGGCTCTGCCAGAAGGTCATCATGCGGCGACGGCAAGTGCAGCGGGGAGAAGCGCACAGATTACTGACGGTGGGCGTACTGCAGAACGCCCGGCGCTTGGTCCATTCAGCCAGACGAGGTATCCTTTTCTCCGCCGCCAATGGCCCCGTAGCTCAGCTGGATAGAGCGTCCCCCTCCTAAGGGGAAGGTCGCCCGTTCGAATCGGGCCGGGGTCACCACAATTCAATGGCTTAGCCCATGTCGGGCCCCTGCGACCTACGTTAGATTGGTCTACTTCGGAGCTTGCTTGGCACAGTTGGCACACACGGAATTCTGACCGGCATCTGGGAAGACCTAGATGCCGCTGCAATGTAAGACGCCAGGGGGGCGCGATGGCCGCAACTGTAAGTCACCAGTTCTCGGGGGTCTTCCTGCTAGATGAAGGCCAGCTGAGACGAATAAACGACATTATCGCTAAGCGACTTCCTGAAGTGGCTGATGGGGCATGCGAGATTCACGTGAGCCGGGCAGATTCATTTTCGTTCGTCACAGGGAGTATTGACGAGGTTTGTAGCGAAGAGAATGGCTCATCAGTTGAGATTGAGAGAATCAGGTTCGTGGCATCCAGTAGTGGGTTTTCGCTTCGTCTTGATGCTTCTCGGGAAGACGGGGTGAATCTTGGCATCGAAGGTAATGATCGAGATGCTGTCTTCCTGATTTACAGTGAGCTCAAGGCCTATATCGACCAAGGTGTAATGACGCGCAGGTGGCTTGGGGAAAATCCGTATCAATGGAAGTTGGTAGCGTTGGTTGTAGCGCTGGGCGCCACCTGCGCAGGCGCATTTGGATTGTTGGCGTGGAGCAATGATCCTGCGCCGGCCGAGCTTGCATTGAAGTCTAACGACGTGCTTGTCAAATTGAATTATCTGATTGATCGGGGTCGTAATGTTCTGGGTCCTGTGACTCTGATGTTCTGTGCGTTTATTGTCGCCATGATTGGGATAATGCTGGATTGGCACGCTAAGGCCCTTTCATTTTTCTTCCCTGCCAACGTCTTCATGCTTGGCAGGATGGTTCGATGGTACGAATCAAGGGTAAAGCTCAGGTCTCAGATTTTTTGGTCGGTTATAGTTGCGGCTGCCTTGGGTATGGCTACGTCGGCATTCTTCGCCAAGTAGCGGATTCTCCCCTAGTACTTAAGTCGTGCCACTGCGGTTTCATCTCCGTCAGGCGTTAGGTGAGCGTAGTATTTTTCTGTGACTGCGTAGTCTGCGTGGCCGGCCAAGACCTGTATTCTTCGTAGCGGCACACCATTGATAGCCATGTGGGCGCAAAATGTGTGTCGAAGACGGTGTAGGTGGCCGCCAATGCCTGCAAGCATTGCGTCCTTCTTGAACCAGTCCGACACTGTGTCCTTATGGACCGTGACGAGCGGATCTGGAAGGCGGCGTAACGCCCACTTGGCATATCGGTTGAGGGGAACCTCCCGCCACTTGCCCGACTTCGTTCTGCCTTCGCCACTCTCGTCTGGGTCGCTCTCCACTAGGAGGCGGCCCGCCACGACAGAGCATTTCTCCAGCCCGATGATCTCGCCGCGCCGCAAGCCGGTGTGAGCCATGAAGAGCCACAGCGGGGCTCGTGCAGGGTTCGCCCGATACAGGCGGCGCATGGCAGCCCGGTCGTAGAACTTGACGGCCACGCTCCGCACGCCGCGAGGCGCCTTTACAGAAGCCAGCGGGTTCACGTCCAGTTCTTTCCATTCGACGCCGCGGTTGAACGCCGCCTTCAGTCGTCGAATCTCCTTCCCCACGGTTTCCTTTGCAGCCTTGTCGTCCAGGAGCCTGGCGCGCTTGTACTGCTCCACTTCGACCGCTCGGATGCTGTCGATCGGCCGGTGGCCGAAGCGCTCGGTGAATCGCTTCACCTCGCTCCTGGCCTTCGAAATCGTGGTCGGGTGCTCGGCCTCGTACCAGTCCAGATACCACTCCAAGTAGTCGCGGACCTTCGGCAAGCGCGCCAGGATCCGGACCCCATGGGTCAGTTCTGCTTCTTTCGCGGCACGTATTCTCTCCGCCTCACGGGCGTCAGGTTCCCCAATGGACCTGCGAAAGCGCTCGCCGCCTTCCGACCAGTCGAGGTAGGCCTTGCTGCCGCGCCAGTAGAGTCGAACCTTTGCCATTCCTCTGCACCTTCGATCGCGGCATAGAGCGCCGCCTTTTCGTACAACTGCTTTCCCATGAAGCGGCGGGGCGTCAGCCCGTAGCCCATGGCGTTCTTCCTGAACTGGCTGTTGGAGACGCCGCAGTAGTGGGCGGCTTCCTCGACGGTGAGCCAGTCTTTCCCTGACAGGTCGAGCCTTTCAGCGGCGCCCATTGGCGCCTCCCGCGGCCTTCCTCCTGGCCGGCGTCTGCTCAGCGAGGCCAAGGTTGAACTGCAGGACGTTGTCGGCTGCCGCAGGCTCGGCGGCCAGGCGCGCGCTGCGCGCGGGTCGGTTGAGGCGGCGCCACGCTGCAATGGCTGCATCGGGATCGGCATGCTTGCTGGTCGACCTGCAGGCGCACTCGACCAGGTGGCCACCGCCTGCGGAGGCGCAGCGCTTGTCGTGGATGTGGCGCGCGCGGTGGCCGGCGGCGCAGTTCGGCAACCCTTCCGGGTGGCTGATATGTTCCTGGGTCATGGCTTTTTGCACTCCTCGATGTGGGCTTCGAGCTGTTCAATCAGGAAGGTGGCTTCGGTGGCCCTGCGGCGGCGCTCGTGCGTGCTGACCGGCGCCGGGCCGGCGTCCCGGATCCACTTCAGCGGCTCAAGGAACCAGCTCGGGTCGACAGGCAGCAGCTTGCGCGGGTCGGGCTTGTTGTCGGGTGGGAAGCAATCCGGCCCTGCCCAGTCCTCGCTCATCCCGCAGCGCGTGCACACGCGCCGCTGGAAGTCGTGGACCTTCTCGGGCTGGATTACGCGCGGTGTCTCGAACAGTGCGCGGACAACGAGCCCACGCTGGTGCGCAGCGTAGACGTGCCCCGCGTCGGCCTGCATCCAGCAGCCAGGCCGGTGATCGTCCTTGTTGCGGTACTCCCAGCGCACTGGCTGAGCGGTGTAGAGCGCTTTCAGCAGGGTGTCAGCCCAAGCGCGCACCTGATCGACGGCAACGGGACCGCTGGCGGGGTCGATACGTCGCATGGCAGAGACGACTGCGGCGACGGGCGACGATGCCTTGGTGGCCTCGACAACGGTGGCCGGGGAAACGGGCAGTGGTGCGGTCATGCGAACAGGTCCAGTTGGGCCGGCAGTGCCGGTGCGCGCGGCTGTGCCGGAAGTGGTGCTGCGGGAGCGGAGGCGCGCATGCGTGCGCGCTGTGCAGCGTTGAAGGCGAACCAGAAGCCTAGGCCGTGTCGGCGCGCCCGGCATTCGGTCAGCAGCACTCGCGCTGTGTGCTTGGCCTGTGCAGCGGTGAGCAGCTGGTCAGCCGCCACACTCGATGCTGACGACTTGCCGCATTCAGCTGTACAGTGCACCACGTCCTCTACCGCGCCCGGCCCATGACCACTCGTGGCTTTCATCGAACCCTGCGCGGTTTCCACGATGGCTACCATTTCGTGCTGACCATCACGAGCAGCGTGGATCACGTTTTCTCTTACACAGCCGAAGTCGACGGCATCGCAGTCGAGTTGCGACCCGAGGGCGTGATCAGGAGCAAGGGCGACGCTATGCAGCTCGGCATGGCTGCGGTTGAGCGCCACGTGGCGGGCCTCGCGTCCAGGCGCTGAAGGCGCGCTGGTAGAAGCCGTGGTGAGCAGCTGGTCAGCCATGGGGCACCCCGGTGAGGGTCCGGCGCAGGCATGCCACCGCCTCGGTGACCATGGCGCCCGGACGGGGGTCGGGGCTGGAATCCAGATCATCCAGCGCAGTTGAGAGGTGCCCCAGCGCTCGGTCGATCATCGCAATAGGCATGGACAGGTCCACGGCCTGCGCGGGCGAGCGGAACAGCGGAACCGGCTGTTCGTCATCCTCGCAGTAGGCGGCAGCCTCAGCGGCGGTCGGGAACAGCATCGGCTCGTCGTGGTGGGTCATCCACGCAACCGGCTCCCCCACCGGCTGGTCGCGGTCACGGGTCGAACAACAACTTCGGGCTCAGCGTGATTCTGACCAATCTCGGCGGCAACAACTGGCGAGTGTCGGCCTACACGGGGTCATCGTTTGTATTCGGCACGATATGGGTATACGACTCGGTTGTGACTGGAACGCCGGGCAAGACCGGCATCGAGGTCTACCGAGAGCCCACCGGCGAGCTGGCTTTCGCTTCTTGGGCAAAGCCCCTTCGGATCGTAGGCGTGACAACTGCCCCGTTCGGGGCGGCGGAGGGCGCCTACATGCAGGTCCCGGCTGGTCGGCGCTACGCGGTGATCTCGTCTCGTTCGTGCCAGCGGATTGAGCGTGGTGTGGGCTTCCGCTTGACTGGGCCGCAGGGCGATGGAAAGGGCGCTGCGGGGTCGGGACGCTTTTACTATGCCGGGGCGACTGCCCTGATCCCGCAGTCGGACAACGCCACGCAGTTCAGTGCATCCGGCCACTTCGTGCTGATCGACGTGACCGGGCATTGAACTTCGTACAGGCAGCGTCCAGCCGCAGGTTCCGTCGTGCTTCGGTTGAGCGCTATGCCACGGGTTGTAGTAGATCCTCGCGGTTGCTCCGCGACGTGTTCACCGCGCGGGTGACGCCGATACGGGCCAAAGCGCGGATAAGCGGCTCCTTCGGCCAGGTTGCGGCCATGGGCTGTTCCCTCTTCCATTTGGTTGAGGACGGTCTAAGAGTGATTGGCACGGAATCGCTAGATGTCGCAAAGGAAAGGACGCCCGATAACTAAGAAGCTCCGGGCGTCTTGGAGCTCGGCCTGAGGATCAGTGACCGAATCCGCAATCAACATAGCCTGTATCGATAGTTTGGCAGAGGCTTACGCCATTCACCGTTGAGCAGCCAGTGGAAGTTCCGGGTACTACGGAGCATTGATCTCCGCCAAATCCGCCGCCCGGCCCGCCGTCCTCCATGCCGCCGCCACCGCCACCGCTACTACTCCCCTTCCAGTTGCTGTTCTCCAATTTCTTGAGAAGCCATACAGAGCTAAGCTTCGCGTATAGGAAGGTGGCGCATTGCGTTCCATTGCAGATTGTTACATCCAGAGGGTTCCCCTTGCTGTCCACCCATGAGTTGACATGCTTGTTGACTTCGCTGCGTATGTACATCTCCGTATCGCCAAATGCAGCGGGCGCATCAAACGTGCACTCCGGGCAGTAGTACTTTCCAGCGCTGGCCGCGATCGCAAGCCCTGCGGCTGCCACCACAATTCCACCCAGCAGTAGACGAACACGCTTCTTCCACGCTCTTGCATTAGGTGCAATAGTGTCATCCATACTCACCTCGAGGCACTCCTTTTGCTGAGGATCTGATTGGCGATTTCCGTACCGCGGCGCAATTGGGCGCCATCCAGGCCAGATGATGCGTTGCTCAAGAACGACGCACCATAACGACTTGAACCTGTGCGGAAGTATGCTTCCGCGTATGCATAGGCCATCACCGGATCTTTCGAGGCGAGTGCGCCGTTCTTGTATATGTCGCTCAGGCGAGCGTAGGCCTGTGGTTGACCAGCGCTGCCAGCCGCCTCGAGGAATCTGACTGTGTTGTCCTTGTACTCGCGAATCAGATCCGGATCGAGTGAATGCAGCTCGTCTTCAAAAATTCTCGAAGCGTAGAGAGAGTAGTCGAGCTGGGCCTTGATGTTTCCATGCTCAGCGGCATAAGTGATTGCCTTGAATATCTCTTCTCGGCTGAGTGGCTTCAGTGACAGATCCTTGCAAAGTCCCTCGGGCGTGATTCGAATGTGCTCGCCATTGGCAGATGCATCACGGTCAATCTGACAACGCAGATTGATCTCAACGAGTTCGTATGCCGTCTCGGCATCCGTCTGTGCTGTTCTAGCAGTGATGTACTTCTGCGGTGCGCTGTTTGTAGATTCGGGCTCAAGCCCCTGTTCTTCCTTCGAGGTCGGGCTATGCCGAACGCTAACGGCTGATTGGCTAGTCTCAGCTGGCGTGAAGTTGTGGTCACGCTGGATGAGGAAAAAGCCTGTGGCGGCAAATATCGCAACTGCAACGACCGAAGTTAGCGCAATCGTCCTGCGTTTCATGTTGCATCCAGTCCTTATGGAAACATAACTTAAGCTGAACGTCTTGAAGGACATTCATCGGTTTCGGTGGCTTTGTCAATAGGACTTGTGCGCATTTGCGGAACTCAAGGCTACTCGCGTCCAAGCATTGATGGTGGTCGACACCTTCTACGAGAACGTCGAGGACCGGATGAGAAGAATCAGGTGGTGCAGTTCACCCCACGCACGGGCGAGCCGATGCTGGTGGCCTGCCTGTGGTCGCACTGGAAGGACCCGGCCGAAGGAGCCGGATCTGCTGTCCTTCGCGGCCATCACCGACGACCCGGAGCCGGAGGTGGCCGCCGCCGGCCACGACCGGACCATCATCAACATCAAGCCCGAGCACGTGGGCGCTTGGCTCAACCCGGATCCGGCCAACCTCGAAGCTCTGTACCGGATCTTCGACGACAAGCGGCACCCGTTCTACGAGCATCGGCTGGCAGCGTAAGGAACCCCCGATCCTGCGGCGCGCGGTTGCCCGATGGCACAGTCAAGGCGGGAAGAGCATGCTGGCCCTGCCGGACCTGGGGCCTATGGCAGCTCAACCCGGGGGCGCGTGAGCAGCGCCGCGCCGGCACCGAGTCCGAACGATTCAGCCAGGTCGCTGCCGTGTTCGCAGGATCTGCGACCGCCGGTCGTATCCTTCCGGCCATGCATTCCTCCCACGGCTTCCGCACCGCCCCGATCCCCTCTGGCTGGGTCCAGACCGGTGAGCGCTGGGCGCTCTGGTACAACGGCCGGCAGACGGCCAGCGTCACGCCAGATGGCGGTCTTGGGGTCCGGCTATGGATGGAAGGCCAGAAGATGTGGCAGGTGAAGGAAGTGCGTGCGGCCAACGTCCGGCAGGCGAAGCGCTACGCCGAGCGCTGGTGCGCCGCCAGGCTGTATCCCGAGCTGCCGCTGCGCGAGGCCGTCGCCCGGCTGACCGACAGCACTCCGATTCAGTTGCCCCCGCCACTGCCCGGCCTGCCGCCGACTCGTGAGCAGCAGCAACAGGCCAGGCGCCTAGCCGAGGCCGGGCGGTTGGAACTGGCGCGGATCAAGGAAGCGCTGGAACCGCGCCGACCGCCGAAGGAGACCAAGCCCAGGGCGAGGGATCCGATGAAGGCGTGGGTCAAGGCAGGTAGAGAGCAGCTGTCCCGCGCTCGAATCTGATCCCCCGTTCAGGGGAGGCGCTCGACTCCAACTGCTTGCCACACTTGCCCTTTCACCAGAGAGAGCAATGATGAACGCTACCAATCGAAAGACCGCCAGCTTCGGAGTGCCGTGGGAATCGGCCTACGGGTACGTACAGGCCGTCCGCGTCAACAACACGATCTTCGTGTCCGGCCAGCTCTCGCACACGCCGCAGGGGGAGTTGGTTGCGCCGGCGGAGCTGGGGGCTGACGGCAAGCCCGCCAACTTCGACACCATGGAAGCCCAGATGAGGCGGACTTACGAGAACGCCCAGGTGCTGCTGGCAGAGCTGGGAGGGTCGCTCGCAGATGTGGTCGAGGAAACGCTGTTCGTCATCGACGTTCCGGCGGCCTTCGCGGCAAGTGGCAAGGTTCGGCCGGCCGTGTATGGCCAGCCGGTGCCGCAGGTGGCCAGCAACCTGATTGGAGTCTCGGCGCTGGCTTTCCCCGAGCAGCTGATCGAGATTGCCTTCCGGGCAGAAGTGCAGAGCTGAGGGCACGGGCAGGCTCAGCCCTGCCATGCGGTTACGCTCGGAAGAATTCCTTTAAGGCCTGGAGGGCAGAGCAGCGGCGCTGCGGCGCTTGAGCGCTCCAGAAAACTCAGGCATGGCTCCTTGCGACACAAGGGCTACGGCATGTCTGCTCCAGAAATCAGTTCAATGCAAGTCTTTGATTCGGTTCCAGAGTCAGGCAGACTTCTAAGCCTGCGCCCTCTTGCAGATAAAAAAATGCCCCCGCAGTTGCGGGGGCATTTTTGTTTAGGCTTCCAGCTCAATTGGTCGTTGAGCACTGCGTTTCTTCGCGGGACTCCTGGCCTTCGGTGCTCTTGATGATCGAAGTACAGACCACACCTGTCTGACCGCCCACGTTTCCAACTGAGCCTACGAACACAACCCCCAAATTTCCTACGTGCTGAACGAAGCTAGTAAAGTCGTTTGGGTTGTTGAACGTGTATTCCCTGTAGCTGTTAGACCCACCTGTCACTTCAGTTTTCGTGGACGGAATGACGTTGCCGCTAGAGTCGCGAGTCTCGTTCTTCAGGCGTTCCCACTTCTTCGCAACGGGATCAAACACTAGTGTCGCGTAAGAGTTATCGCTCGCCACTAGCCTGATTGATATGTCGATCTTCGAAAAATCGAGAAGGCTGAACTTCAATGCCGACAGAAAATCCAACAGCGTCTGACCGTGAGCTTGTGGAGTGGTTCGCGCGTATTCCGAAAGTGCGAAGTCGGCCGATGGGTTGTTCACTACGTCGTACATCGAGCCTGGCAGCCCACTGGCCATTGCGATGATTTGCCCATTGACCACAAGCGCTACAGAAAAGTACTGCAGCTCAGTGGCCGGTACTGGGACCTCGGTAGCCGTCCCGTAGCTCGTGCCGTCAGGTATCTGATCCGGGATATCGCCCCCGCCAGCATCCACGGTCACGATGAACTTCTTCATGAAGTTGTCGGTCTGGTTGATGACGTACACCTCGTCGTAGGTGTACCCGTTTTGAGCGGCCTGCATGATGGCCCACTCCTGCATTTCCGGCCCGGAGCATCCGTCGCATCGCAGGGTGGTGGCTTGCGCTTCCGTTCCAAAGGCGCCGGCGGCGAGTAAACCCATAGCCGCTATGATCTTCGCAATCTTCATTCACTGCTCTCCCTAGTCTGTCTCCGCCAACTCCTAGCAGCCGGATGGCTGGGCGGATGGTGAATGTTTCATGAACTGTACATGTTTTCAAAGGCGCATGTCCGCTGAGGAAGAGTTGCTGGATCTCGCGCATCGGCTATGTGCTTCCGCTCCTCGATTCAGCGCTGCCTGGGTGCTGGTCCTGGCCAATTCGGCACAGTGTTGGCACAGGCCATTCTGGAAGCATTGGTACATTTGGACTCGTCGTCCCCCTCCTAAGGGGAAGGTCGCCCGTTCGAATCGGGCCGGGGTCACCATCTGCTACAGCCGCATGGCAACCGCTCGCCGGACGGCGGCGGCAGGCAGTCCTCCCCAGACAGCCCAGCAGCGCCGCCGCGCAGGCCATGACGCGAATCCACGTGGGCGTGGCTGCCGGTCACGCATCCGATCAGTCGCGAAAACGCCCGCTTCAGAGGGCGGGGTAACGGGAAGCCCGCCGAGGCCTTTGAACGAGGGGATTCCCGAAACCGGGCTGGGCTGGGTGCGGCGGCACACGGGGCGTGATGGCGGCGCGTCTGGAATCTATTGCCCTATGGCAGATCCCAAATGCGGCCGCGCAGCGTGTAGGCCTGGCGCAGATGACGCACCATGAACGCCATGAGCCCCCAGCTTCGCCCCGTCCAGCCGTCGCACTACGCCATCGTGGCCAACTGGCCTGAATCAGCCGAGGCGACCCGGCGCTGGGCAGGCCCCGGTGTGCCGTTTCCCCTGCTGCCGGAACGGTTCGCGCAGGTGCTCGAACTCGGGTCGCGCCCAGGCTGGGCGCTGCTGGACGAGCAGGGTACCTGCGTTGGATTCGGCCAATACTGGATGACTGACGCCCGCACCGCACATCTGGGCCGCATCATCGTTGCCCCGCTGGCACGCGGGCGCGGCCTTGGCCGGCTGCTCATGCAGGCATTGAGTGCACAGGCCCTGGGCCAAGCGGATGTGCAGTAGCTCACCCTGCGCGTCTATCGTGACAACACGGCTGCCGTGGCGCTGTACCGGGACCTCGGTTTCCAGCAGGTTGAAGCGTTCTCGACCCCCGACCTTCTGTTCATGCAGCGCACCTCGGGCTGAACGCTGCTCCGGCGTGGCGGCCTTCAGGGCACACCATTGCCCGCAGGATGACCACAAGCCGTTGGGGCGTCAGGGATGAGGGCCGTCGAGCGCTTGACCGGCCTTCCTCAATCCTGCTTCAGCAGCTCCACCAGCTGGCGCAAACGATACGGCTTGGGCAGGAATTCCACCTGATCGGGCAGTGGCGGCAGCTGCGAGCGCGCATATCCGGATGAGAGGATCATCCGCGCCTGCGGCTGTTCGCGCGCCACATGCTCGCTCAGCTCGATACCGGACATGCCGTTGGGCATGCTGACATCGCTGAACACCACGTCGAAGCGTGCGTCGCCTTTCAGCAACGCGGCGGCTTCATGGCCGTCGGCGGTGGTGGATACCTCGATGCCGAAATCGCGCAGGGCCATGCCGATCATCTCGCGCAGATCGTTCTGGTCCTCCACCATCAGTACGCGGATCGGTTCATCGGTCATCGGTTGCATCCTCTGTTGCGGGGAGTAGCAGGCTGACCGTGGTGCCGACACCGGGGGTGGTGGACACATCGACGAAGCCGCCGCTCTGGGTAGTGAATCCGAACACCTGGCTCAGGCCCAGGCCGCTGCCCTTGCCGATGTCCTTGGTGGTGAAGAAGGGCTCGCTGGCCCGCTCGGCGATGTCGGCGGCCATGCCGTGGCCTTCGTCGCAGACGCTGAGGGTGACATAGCCGCGTTGCAGCGTGGTGTCCGCATCCGGGTCGAGGCGATGTTCCAGTGCGGTGCCGATCAGGATGCGGCCGCCATCGGCGGTGGCCTCCACGGCATTGGCCACCAGGTTTGCCAGGGCGGTCTGCAATTGCATCGCATCGGTGCTCACCTGCGGCAGGCCGGGGGTGAGATGGGCATCCAGCGTCACCGTGGGCGGGCAGGCGCGTTGCAGGTCCGGCAGCCACTGCCGCACCAGCGTATTGATGTCCACCGGTTCGCGGATCAGGGTCTGGCCGGTGCTGAAGGCCAGCAGCTGGCGGGTCAGCAGCGCGCCACGGTCAGTGGCCGCCTGCGCGGCATCCAGCAGCTCGGCCGCGCGTGCATCGTCACCGCTGACGCGCAGCGACAGCAGGTCCAGCGCGTTGCCGATGGTGGTCAGCAGGTTGTTGAACTCGTGCGACAGGCCGCGGCTGAGCCGGCCGACCGTTTCGAACTGCTGGGTATTGCGCAGCGCACGCTGGGCATCACGCAGCAGCCGTTGCGCCTGCCACTGCTCGGTGATGTCACGGGTGATCTTTACGAAGCCGAGCAGTTCGCCCGCTTCGACGACCGGCTCGATGACCACGCTGGCGCGGAACGACGAGCCATCACGGCGTACCCGCCAGCCCTCGCTGGCGACATGCCCTTGTTGCGCTGCGACGCGGAGCAGGCGCTGCGGTTCGCCGGCCTCGCGGTCGGCGGCCAGATAGAAGCGGCTGAAGTGGGTTCCCACCACTTCGTCGGCTGAATAGCCTTTGATGCGTTCGGCGCCGGGGTTCCAGCTGCAGACGATGCCTTCAGGATCAAGCAGGTACAGCGCATGATCGCGCACGCTGTCGATCAGCAGTCGCAGTTGTCGGGAAGGGTCCGTCAGCACGGACGTCGTAGAGGCAGCTCCGTCCACGTGTAAATAAGTGTTACCCCTGTGAGGGACGTGAAGCTAGGCATTCAAGTGTGAAGGATGCGTGCACACCTGACACGTGCCATTTGTCCTGTGCGGCTGAATGCGACACGGAGTACCATCTTCCACCCTTTGCCTTCTGGAACCGACCTGCATGCGTCCTGGTGCGACTACGCGTGACCGCTGGATCTGGATGACGTCCGCTGTGCTGCTGGCCGCGACCATCGCGTTGGAACTGGTCGTCCCGCTCGGCTATGCCGTATGGCTGGCCTACTTCCTGGCTGTTGGCGTCACGGTGTTCCAGCGCAGCGCGCGGGCGCCGTTCGTGGTGGCCCTGCTGTCCTGCCTCCTGCTGGTCATCGGCTTCAACGTCGCGCCCGCCAGTTCCAACTCGGCGTTCTCCTTCGTCAACCGGACCATTGGCGGCTGTGCCTTCCTGATGATCGCGCTGATCGTCTCGCGCGCGATCCAGGCCCGGCGCCAGGCAATGCGCGCGCTCTGGCTGCAGGAAGCCGAGAACGCGGTGGCGACGAGCCTTCGCGGTGACCTGGGGCCGGAACAGATCGCCGAGGCTGCAGCGACAAGCCTGGCCGCGCAGCTCGGCGCGGAGGTAGGTGCGGTCTACCGACTGGAAGGCGGGCGGTTGCAGCTGACCGGTGGCGTCGCCTTGCCTGCGGGAACGCCAGCGTCGCTGGCCCTTCACGAAGGGCTGGCCGGGCAGGTCGCTCGTGATGAACGCATCCGCCACCTGCACGGCGATGATGCCGCCGTGCTTGAACTGCAGACCAGCCTCGGCCGGTTGCCGGTGCGCGAGCGCATCCTGGCGCCGATCAGCAGCGATGGCGCGGTGGTCGGGGTCATCGAGCTGGGTCGCGCCAAGGTGGGCGAACTGCGTGATCTGGATCGCGAACTGCTGGAGCGCTGTGCGGAGACCGTCGGCATGGCGCTGCGCGCATCGCTGCTGCGTGCGCAACTGGTGGTGCTGCTGGAAGAGTCGCAGCGCCAGGGTGAAGAGCTGCAGGCCCAGCAGGAAGAGCTGCGCGTGGCCAACGAAGAACTGGAAGAGCAGAGCCGCAGCCTGCTCCAGTCGCAGAGCCACCTGGAAGAACAGCAGGCCGAGCTGGAACAGAGCAACGTGCAGCTGGAAGAGCGCACCCACGAGCTGGAGGCGCAGAAGCAGGCGCTGCTGGTGGCGCAGAGCCAGCTGGTGCGCAACAGCAATGAGCTGGCCGCGACCTCGCGCTACAAGTCCGAGTTCCTGGCCAACATGTCGCATGAGCTGCGCACGCCGCTGAACAGCTCGCTGATCCTGGCCAAGCTGCTGGCCGACAACAAGGATGGCACGCTCACCGAGGAGCAGGTGAAGTACGCACGTGCGATCCTCTCCTCCAACAACGACCTGCTGGCGCTGATCAACGACATCCTGGACCTGTCGCGTATCGAGGCCGGCCACGTCGAACTGTCCGATGAAGTGGTGGTGGTCGAGAGCGCGCTGCAGCGCCTGCGCGAGACCTTCGAACCGATGGCGCGGCAGAAGGGCCTGGCGTTGCAGATCGAAGCCGACGCGCTGGCACCGACCCAGCTGGTGGTCGACAGCCAGCGGCTGCAGCAGATCCTGAAGAACCTGCTGGCCAACGCAGTGAAGTTCACCGAGCATGGAAAGGTCAGCCTGCACGTGCGTGCCGGCGGCAACGGCCGCATCCGGTTCGAGGTCTGCGACACCGGCATCGGCATTGCCCGCGAGCAGCTGGACGTCATCTTTGAAGCCTTCCGCCAGGCCGACGGCAGCACCCGCCGTCGCTACGGCGGTACCGGGCTGGGCCTGTCGATCTCGCGCGATCTGGCCGAGCGCATGGGCGGTGGCATCCAGGTCGACAGTGAGCCCGGACGCGGCAGCTGCTTCATCCTGGAGCTGCCGTTGCAGGGTGCGCCCGCCGCGAGCGCGGCTGACGCTGCCGAGGGTCCCTTGGCAGCGCCGCCGGCGGCACCGGCCGTGCTGCCAGCCGCGCCCGTGCGCGTTGCGGGCGCGGCAGCGCCGGTCGCTGCGACGGCCGGCGTGGCCGACGACCGTGGTCGCCGGCAGCGCGCCGGTCGCCTGATCCTGGCGGTGGAGGACGATGCCACGTTCGCCGAAGCGCTGGTGGCGCTGGCCCATGAACTGGACTTCGACTGTGTGGTGGCGGGCACGGCGGAAGAGGCGCTGGCCCTGGCCAGCGAACTGCGCCCGAATGGCATCCTGCTCGATATCGGCCTGCCCGATGTGTCCGGGCTGAGCGTGCTGGAGCGGCTGAAGCGCAACCCGGATACCCGCCATATCCCGGTGCATGTGGTCTCGGCCACGGATCGCAGCCAGGTGGCGCGCGAGCTGGGCGCGATCGGGTTTGCGATCAAGCCGACCACGCGCGAGCGGCTGGTGACGGCCATCGAGCAGCTGGAACAGACCAGCCAACGCGACGTGCGGCGGCTGCTGATCGTCGAGGACGACAGCGAGCTGCGCCGCAACCTGGAACTGTTGCTGGGCCGCGACCAGCTGCAGATCGTCGCGGTGGGCACCTTGGCCGGCGCACTGGAACAGCTCAGCACGGTCACGTTCGACTGCATGGTGATGGACCTGTCGCTGCCCGACGGCAGTGGCTACGACCTGCTCGAGCACATGGCCGGCAACGACGATGTCGGTTTCCCGCCGGTGATCGTCTACACCGGTCGCGCGCTCAGCCGCGAGGAAGAGCAGCGTCTGCGCCGCTATTCCAAGAGCATCATCATCAAGGGCGCACGTTCGCCCGAGCGCCTGCTGGACGAGGTCACCCTGTTCCTGCACAGCGTGGAGGCCAGCCTGCCGACCGACCAGCAGCGCCTGCTGCGCGAGGCGCGCCGTCGCGATACTGTGCTCGACGGTCGGACGGTGCTGCTGGCCGAAGACGATGTCCGCAACATCTTCGCACTGTCCAGTGTGCTTGAACCGCTGGGCGTGACCCTGGAGATCGCGCGCAATGGCCAGGAAGCGGTGGATCGCCTGGCCGAGCGCGAGGTCGACCTGGTGCTGATGGACATCATGATGCCGGAGAAGGATGGGCTGGCCGCAATGCGCGAGATCCGCGCGCAACGCCACCTGCAGGACCTGCCGATCATCGCGCTGACCGCCAAGGCCATGCCGGACGACCGTGAGCGCTGCCTGCAGGCCGGTGCCAACGACTACATCGCCAAGCCCATCGACGTCGACAAGCTGGTATCGCTGTGCCGGGTCTGGTGCTCGCGGCAATGAACGAGCAGGCCCTGTTCGACCTGGAGCTTAAGGTGCTGCTGGAAGCGTTGTACCAGCGCTACCACTACGATTTCCGCAGTTACGCGGTGTCGTCGCTGCGCCGACGGATCCGCCAGGCCATGCAGCGTTATGAGTGCGGGCGGCTGGCCGATCTGCAGCACCGCCTGCTGCACGAGCCGGACCTGTTCGCGCAGGCGATGCAGTTCTTCACCGTGCAGGTCTCGGAGATGTTCCGTGACCCGGCCTATTTCCGTGAGCTGCGCGAGCAGGTAGTGCCGGTACTGCGCACCTATCCGTCGGTGAAGCTGTGGGTGGCCGGTTGCAGCACGGGCGAAGAAGTCTGGTCGCTGGCGATCCTGCTTCACGAAGAAGGCCTGCTCGAGCGCAGCATCGTCTACGCCACCGACATCAATCCAGCGGCGCTGGCCACCGCGGAAGCCGGGGCCTATGGCATCGACCGGATGGCGCAGTTCAGCCGCAACTATCTGGCGGCTGGTGGCGCCGCGTCGCTGTCCGATTACTACGCCACGGCTTACGATGGCGCGGTGTTCGATCGGCAGCTGCGCCGCAACGTGGTGTTTGCCGACCACAGCCTGGCCACCGACACGGTGTTCTCCGAAGTGCACCTGGTGTCGTGCCGCAACGTGCTGATCTATTTCAATCGCGACCTGCAGGACCGCGCGGTGGGCCTGTTCCGTGAAGCGCTGGTGCACCGCGGCTTCCTGGGCCTGGGCAGCAAGGAGTCGCTGCAGTTCGGGTGCCACCACGATGCGTTCGAGGTCTGTTCGCGCGAGCATCGCCTGTACCGGAAGGTGGCCTGATGGCCACGCGGAGACCCCCGGCCGTACTGGTGATCGGGGCTTCGGCCGGTGGCGTCGCGGCCCTGCAGGCGGTGCTCGGCGCGCTGCCCGCGACGCTGCCGGTGCCGGTGCTGGCGGTGCTGCACCTGCCACGCGATCGCAGCAGCCGCATCGCCGAAGTGCTGGCACCGTACTGCGCGCTGCCGGTGCGCGAGGCCGAAGACAAGCAGCCGTTGCTGCGTGGCACGGTGACCTTCGCGCCGCCGGATTACCACCTGCTGGTGGAAGACGCCGGCTCGCTGGCGCTGTCGGTGGACGCGCCGGTGCTGTTCTCGCGCCCGGCCATCGATCCGCTGTTCGAATCGGCAGCGGCCGTATTCGGCGACCAGGTGCTGGCCCTGCTGCTGACCGGCGCCAGCAGCGATGGCAGTGAAGGGGTGGCCGCAGTGCGCGGCGCCGGTGGTCGAGCCTGGCTGCAATGTCCCGAGGAGGCCGAGGCATCGATGATGCCGGCCTCCGCCCTGCAGCACGCTGGTGCCGATGCCGTGCTGCCCCTTGAACTGATGTGTCGTCGCCTGAAGGAGCTGTTTGCATGAACCTGTTGCCGCCGGACCCTGCGCAGTCGCAGTCCCCGGTCAACCTGCTGATCGTCGACGACGTGCCGCAGAATCTGGTGGCCATGCAGGCGCTGTTGCAGCGCGAGGGCGTGAACCTGCTGCTGGCCGGTTCGGGCGCGGAGGCGCTGGAGCTGCTGCTGGAGCACGAGGTGGCGCTGGCGTTGCTGGATGTGCACATGCCCGAGATCGATGGCTTCACCCTGGCCGAACTGATGCGCGGCTCGCATCGCAGCCGCACGGTGCCGATCATCTTCCTGACCGCCTCGCCGGACGATCCGCTGCGTGCGTTCAAGGGCTACGAAACCGGTGCGGTGGATTTCCTGCACAAGCCGGTGGCACCACAGGTGATCCTGAGCAAAGTCAACGTCTTCATCGAGCTGTACCAGCAGCGCCAGCTGCTGAAGGCCCGCAACGAGGCGCTCGAGCGGGCGCTGAAGCTCAACGAGACGATGGCCGCCGTGTTGACCCACGACCTGCGCACGCCGCTGTCGGCGATCCTGTTGTGTGCCGACAAGCTGGCGCTGGAGCTTCCGGCGAACAACAGCAGCGCGCAGCAGACACTGGCGCATCTGGAGGCCAGTACCCTGCGCATGGCGCGGATGGTCGAGCAGTTGCTGGACTTTTCGCGGATCCGCAGTGGTGGCCTGCGGCTGCAGGCTGCCGCCTGCGACCTGCGTGAGGTCACCCGTGCGGTGATCGCCGAAGCGGGCAGTGCCCATGGTCACGAGCGCATTCGTTTCGACGCCGTCGGCGACACGCGCCTGCAAGGCGACATGGACCGCCTGGGCCAGATCGCAGCAAACCTGGTGGGCAATGCGTTGACGCATGGCAGCGAGGCACACGTGCAGCTGGATGGCAACGATGCCCGCGCGGTGGTGCTGCGGGTGAGCAATGCCGGCCATATCGATGACGCGCTGTTGCCGCGCTTGTTCGAGCCGTTCAAGGCCAGTTTCCACCAGAGCAAGGGACTGGGGCTGGGCCTGTACATCGTGGATCAGTTCGTGCGCGCGCACGGCGGCCGGATCGCGGCGCGCAACGAGGCAGGCCAGGTCGTGTTCGAGGCCGTGCTGCCGCGGCGGTGGGACGGGGCGGGCGCCATCGCAACCTGAATTCTTCAGGGAACGGGCGGGCGTATTGAGACGGGCTCGTCCGCAACTGCTACCGTGCGTTCACACCCAGCCAAGGAAGCACCATGCCATTGCGCGCCATCGCCTACATCAGCCGGGCGCTGCCGGAGCTCTCCAGCCAACGCCTGCAGGCGCTGGTCGAAGACGCTGCGCGTTTCAACAAGATGGCGGGGGTGACCGGAGTGCTGCTGCACGATGGCAATCGTTTCCTGCAGTACATCGAGGGGCCGCCGGATGGCATTGACTCGGTGTATGAGCGCATTCTCCAGGCCGGCAGTCACATCGACATCATCGAGCTGGCGCGAGGCCGCCTCGGCCAGCGCCAGTTTCCCTACTGGTCGATGCGGGCGTTGCCGGTGGAGGCAGAGCTGCTGCGCCAGTTGTCATCCAGCGACTGGGCCGGTTTCAGCCGGGCGCTGGAGGGGGATCGCGCGGCGCCGACACCGGTCGACCTGCTGGACACGGTGGTGCAGCCGGCACTGCATGCCGGCTGACATTCAACCTCACGCCCGGCCGCAGTAGGCAGCGTGCAGGGCCTGCAGCACACCCAGCGCAGGCCCTTCGACCACCCGATAGTGGATCGCCTGTGCCTCGCGCCGGGTTGCCACGATCTTCATCGCGCGCAGTACCGCCAGGTGCTGGGACAGCGCCGACGCGCTCAGCCCGGTAAGCGCCTGCAGCTCCGCTACTGCCGCCTCGCCTTCGACCAGGCGGCACAACACCCGCAGCCGGGCGGGGTGGGCCAGGCCTTTGAGCAGCGTGGCTGCCTCTGAAGCGTGTTCGGCCATGGCTGCGCCGTCGGGCAGGGACCGGACCATGTTGACTCCTTTGTTTAGGATGATCTAATTTAGAGTAGTCTAAATTAAGGAGCAATTCCATGTGCGGTGGCGAAGAGGGTGGGGCATGAACCTGCCCTGGGGTGCGGTCACCGGCGGCGCCTTGATCGGTGCCGCTGCGGTGCTGTTGCTGGCCAGCATCGGGCGCGTGGCGGGCATCAGCGGCATCGCCGCGGGCAGCCTGCGGGCAGCCGAAGGCGAGCGTGGCTGGCGCTGGGCATTCCTGGCCGGCCTGCTGGCATCGGCGGGGCTGGTGCTGTGGTGGCAGTCGGTGCCCGCGGCATCGCCGCGCGCACTGCTGCGTGATGCATTGCCGGCCTGGCAGTTGGTCGGCGCCGGCCTGCTGGTCGGCTTCGGCACCCGCTTGGGCAGCGGCTGTACCAGTGGCCACGGCGTGTGTGGCCTGGCGCGCGGTTCGAAGCGATCGTCGCTGGCGGTGCTGTTATTCATGGCGTTCGCGATGCTGACGACCTTCCTGGTCCGGCACGGTGGAGCCCTGGCATGAGTCGTCCGAGGGCTGCTGCCGCTGTAGCGGGTGCGCTGTTCGGCGCAGGCCTGGCCCTTTCCGGCCTGACCGATGCGCGTCGCGTGCTCGGCTTCCTTGATGTCACCGGGGATTTCGATCCCACCCTGCTATGGGTGCTGGGGTCGGCGCTGCTGGTCAGTGCGGCCGGCCAGCGCTGGGCGCTGCGGCGCGCGCGGCCGTGGTTCGCGATGCGCTTCCAGTTGCCCACCGCGCGCGATGTCGATACGCGTCTACTGCTGGGTGCCGCACTGTTCGGTATCGGCTGGGGATGGGCCGGCTACTGCCCGGGCCCGGCCATCGCGGGGCTGGCGGCGGCATCGCGCGAGGCGCTGTGGTTCGTGCCTGCCATGGTCCTGGGCTTCTGGGCGCACGATCGGTTCGTGCGCTGAGGCTTCACTCCGGTGTCACCCTGGATCGGATCAGATCATGCATCACGGGGAAAGGAGCGTAGTGCATGGCACGGATGAACTGGAAAGGAAAGGTGATGCTGGCCGTGGCGTTGGCGTCCGCGACCACGCCGGCGCTGGCCTGCACGCGCGCGGTGTACCTGGGCGACAACGGGGACGTGATTACCGCACGTTCGATGGACTGGAAGGTCGACGTGGCGACCAACCTCTATGTGCTGCCGCGTGGCATCGCGCGTACCGGGCTGGCCGGCCCGAAGTCGTTGGCGTGGACCGCGCGCTACGGCAGCGTGGTGGCCACCGGCTACGACGTGTCGACCACCGACGGCATGAACGAAAAGGGCCTGGTGGCCAACCTGCTGTGGCTGGTCGAATCGGAGTATCCGCAGAAGCGTGGCAACAAGCCGGGCCTGGCGATTTCGCTGTGGGCGCAGTATGTGCTGGACAATTTCGCTACCGTTGAAGAGGCGGTCACCGCGTTGAAGCGCGAGCCGTACTCGATCGTCACCGACAAGGTGCCCGGCGAAGACCGCCAGGCGACGCTGCACCTGTCGCTGTCCGATGCCAGCGGCGACAGCGCGATTGTCGAATACATCGGCGGTCGCCAGGTGATCCATCATGACCGGCGCTACCAGGTGATGACCAACTCGCCGATCTTCGAGCACCAGCTGGCGCTGAACAGCTATTGGCAGCAGATCGGTGGCACGGTGATGCTGCCCGGCACCAACCGTTCCGCCGACCGCTTCGCCCGCGCCTCGTTCTACATCAATGCCATTCCCAAGGCCGAAGACCCGGTGATGGCGTTGGCCAGCGTGTTCAGCGTGATCCGCAATGCATCGGTGCCGTATGGCATCACCACGCCAGGCGAGCCGAACATTTCTTCCACGCGCTGGCGCACCGTAGCCGACCACAAGCGGCGGTTGTACTTCTTCGAGTCGGCGTTGACCCCGAACACCTTCTGGGTTGATCTGAACAAGGTCGACTTCGGCGGCCAGGTCCTCAAGCTGGACCTCGGCAAGGACCAGCGCAACACCTTTGCCGGCGATGCGCTGGGCCAGTTCGTACCCAGCGCACCGTTCACCTTCCTCGGCGTCGACGGTTAGTTCGACGCCTGGCTGGAAGCCGGATAGACCGCCTGGATCGTGCAGCCGCCATGGGTGTACTGCGGCAGCGGCGCCAGTGCATCGTTGCGCAGGTCACCCTTCTCGAATCCGGCGGTAAGGATGCGATCGCCCGGATTGCCACAGATCAGGCCGTTCTGCATGCCGGAGTGGAAGCTCAGCTGTGGCGCACGGTCGAGCTGGCGGCAGTGGCTGCCAAGCTCCACGCGATAGTAGCGGTGACCACCATTGCGATGCGGATTGGTCTCCACCAGCATGCCCTGCGGGTCGGACGACCACGCGCGCACGTTGCGCGTGGCAAAGCAGTACGACGGCGAACCACCGAAACTGCGGCGGATGTCCGTGCGCTCACGGATGGTCAGGGCGGGCAGGGTGGCCATGCGCAGGCGGTCGCTGTCGCGGGCCACGCTGGCGTAGTCGCGATCCTGCACGGGGGTCACCGCGCTGATCGCGCAGGTGCGGCCATCGACCACCACGCGCTCGCTGGGGCGACCGCAGGCCCAGCCAGCGGGCGCCTCAAGTTTCAGCGTGGTGGCACCGCGGACGCCGGGGCACTCCTCGCTGAAGTCGATCCGATAAGCCTGGCCCGAGGCGGCTCGCAGGGCGATTGAACGCGGTGACGCCTGCTCCACTTCCTGGACGCCGACCGCGTCCATGCAGTGCGGCGCCGGTGCGGTACGTTCCTGAGCGGAGGCCGGGGCGGTGAGCGCCAGGCCGAGGCTGGTGGCAAGCACCAGGGACAGCTGCTGATGGGTCATGACCTGCACTCCCTGCGTTGGATGACGGACCGACTATAGCAGCGGTTTGCACGGCCGTTGTTACACGCGCACACTGCCCGGATGGGCGCCATCTTCCATCTGCGGCACTACGGGCAGGCCACCGGCCTGGACCGCCATGACTACGCGCAGTGGGTTCTGCCGCTGCAGGGCGAGCTACAGTTCGAGATGGAAGGGCGCGGCGGTCGGCTGGACCTGCTGCAGGGGGCATTTGTTGCTGCCGGCGAAGCGCATGACCAGATGGCGGACGGCCCCAATGGTTTCGTGATCGTTGATTGTCCTCCAGGCGTGCTTGATGACGGCACGCAGGAGCATCTGTGCCGGCAGCGCTGGCTGCATCTGCCGCTGGCGTTGCGCCGGTGCCTGGCCGACGTGCAGACAGGGCAGCCGATGCCGGCGCTGCTGCCGCAGCTGCTGCAGGTGTTTGCACCGGCGGGCAGTGGCGCGCGCATGCAGGGCCTGTGTGCGGCGGTGCAGGCCGATCCCGGCCGGGCCTGGCCGGTTGCCCGGATGGCCGGATTTGTCGGTGTCAGCGAGAGCCGGTTGCACGCATTGTTCCAGCGCGAGTTCGGGCTGAGCCCGCAGGCCTGGCTCAGCGCGTGCCGGCTGCGCTGGGCCAAGCACCAGCTTCGCACCAGTACGGCGCCGATCAGCGATATCGCGCTGGCCGCAGGCTATTCCGAGCAGAGCGCACTGACCCGTGCGCTGCGCCGCGAGTGTGGCCAGACCCCGGCTGCTTGGCGCAGGAGCGCCGGCTGATCTATAGGCCGAGCCCACGCTCGGCTGCCCTTATCTGCACAGCGGCCAATCGCAGCCGAGCATTGGCTCGGCTCTACAGAGATGACAAGGCAATAGCCTGGGTCAAGAGCCCCTACCGGCCAGCGCTTACACTGCGCGGCCTGGTCTCTCTCCCCCGAAGAACCCGAATGCGCAACAACCCGATGGCCCTGGGCATCGCCAATGGCGTTGCCGCTGGCGCACTGTGGGGCGTGGTCTTTCTCGCACCTGCCGTGCTTCAGTCCTTCAATGCGCTGCAACTGTCCGCTGGTCGCTACCTGGTCTATGGCCTGATGGCAGTCGCCCTGCTGCTGCCGCGATGGAAGCGGCTGGCACCGCGGCTGGGCCGTGCCGAATGGATCGGCCTGCTGTGGCTGAGCCTGGCAGGCAACCTGGTCTATTTCCTGCTGCTGGCCGTGGCGGTGCAGTGGGCTGGTGGCGCTGCAGCCTCCTTGATTGTCGGCCTGATTCCGGTGGTGGTCACCCTCGTTGGCGTGCGCGAGCAGGGCGCTGTACCACTGAAGCAGCTGCTGCCGGCACTGGGGCTGTGCGTGCTGGGGGTCGCGCTGGTGGGTTGGGAAGCGCTGATGTCCGAGCACCTGGCCACCCCGTGGCGGCAGCGCCTGATCGGGCTGCTGTGCGCGTGCGGCGCGCTGTTCTCGTGGGCGCTGTACTCGATCGGCAACAGCCGCTGGCTGGCGCGCAGGCCGGACCTGTCCAGCCATGACTGGTCGCTGCTGACCGGCGTCACTACCGGTGGCCTGGCCCTGCTGCTGGTGCCGATGGCGTTCGTCGGCCAGGCTGGCGACCACACGGCGGCGCAGTGGGGTGGCTTCTGGGCGATCAGCGCCGGCGTGGCAGTGGTGGCCTCGATCCTCGGCAACGCATTCTGGAACCGTGCCAGCCGCCTGCTGCCATTGACCCTGACCGGGCAGATGATCGTGTTCGAAACGCTGTTCGCACTGCTGTATGCCTTCGCCTGGCAACAGCGTTGGCCGTCGCTGCTGGAAGCACTGGCGATCGTGATGCTGATGGCCGGCGTGATGCTGTGCGCGCATGCCCATCGCACGCCGCGGGCGATCGCCGAACATGCCGGCTGAATCCGGTCGACAAGCGTGCTGATGCGCGCTTGGTCTCAGTTGCAACCAAATGTCCGCACGTTAGCCGATGATCGCGGCAGTGGTCTTTTGCGGTGCAACACTTGACAGCAGGCCCATGCGCAGTGTTTTCTGTGCGCCATGGTCCTTGATGCCGCCCACGCCAGCCTGATCGCCCCCGCCACTGCGGGCCGTTCGACTGCGCCGGTCGCCACCACCACCATTACCACCACCACCGTCACCACTGCCCTGGTGCGGCCCGTCGTCTTCGTGTAACTCCCGAAAACCACGGCCCCGCACCATCTAGGTGGCGGGGAAACTCGACACCTGCATGCGACGGGGCCTCCTGCCGAGGTCTGCATGTCTTCCCACACCCCCGCCCATCCCGTTCCCCCGGCCGATCTGGCTGCGCCGTCCACTGTCGTGCACAAGTTCGGCGGCACCTCGGTGGCCGATGCCGAACGCTATCGCCATGTTGCCGGCCTGCTGCTGGCCCGCCCCGAACCGCTGCAGGTCACTGTCGTCTCGGCGATGAAGGGCGTCACTGACGCGCTGATTGATCTGGCGCAGCTGGCGGCCAAGGGCGACGAAGGTTGGCGCGAGGCGTGGCATGCCCTGCGCGCGCGCCATCGCGGCGCCGCCGTGGCGCTGCTGGGCGAGCAGGTCGGCGAGACGGTCGAATGGATCGACGCCCGCTTCGATCAGCTGGCCGAAGTGCTGGCGGCGCTGGCGGTGATCGGCGAGCTGCCGCGCGAAGTGCTCGACCGTGTGCAGGGCCTGGGCGAAGTGTTTTCCGCACAGCTGCTCGGCAGCCACCTGCGTGCCCTGGGCGAAGACTGTGCGGTACTCGACGCGCGCGATGTGCTGGTGGTCGGGCATGGCGAACTCGGCGTGGATGTCGACTGGGAAGCCAGTGCCGACCGCCTGGCCAAGTGGCGCCTGCAGCATCCGCAGTCGCGCCTGGTCGCCACCGGCTTCGTCGCACGCGATCGCGATGACCGCATCACCACCCTCGGCCGCAACGGCAGCGACTATTCCGGTGCGATCTTTGCCGCGCTGTTCAACGCTGACGAGCTGCACATCTGGACCGATGTCGATGGCGTGCTGTCGGCGGACCCACGGCTGGTGCCCGAGGCGGTGCAGCTGGAAGCGCTGAGCTACGACGAGGCCTGCGAACTGGCGTACTTCGGCGCCAAGGTGGTGCACCCGCAGACAATGTCGCCGGCGATCCGCCTCGGCCTGCCGATCTTCATCCGCAATACGTTCCAGCCGGCGCATCCGGGTACGCGCATCAGTGCCGAGCGCTCGCCGCGTGGGCCGGTAAAGGGCCTGACCCTGAGCCCGGGCCTGGCCCTTTTGAACCTGGAAGGCACCGGCCTGATCGGCGTGCCCGGCACTGCAGAGCGCGTATTCGCCGCCCTGCGCCAGGCACAGGTGTCGGTGGTGATGATCTCGCAGGGTTCGTCGGAACATTCGATCTGCTGCGTGGTGCGTGCTGCCGAAGCCGGCCGTGGCCGCGATGCACTGCTGCACGCATTCGCGCACGAGTTGTCAGCGGGACAGGTGCAGCGCGTGCAGGTCAGTGAAGGCGTCAGCGTACTGGCCGCGGTCGGTGATGGCATGGCCGGGCAGCCAGGCGTGGCGGCGCGCCTGTTCGAGGCACTGGGGCGTGCGCAGGTGAACATCCTGGCGATCGCGCAGGGCTCGTCCGAGCGCAACATCTCGGTCGCAGTGGACGGTGCCGATGCCACCCGTGCGCTGCGCGCGGCGCATGCAGGCTTCTGGCTGTCGCCGCAGACCTTCGCGGTCGGTGTGATCGGGCCCGGCAACGTTGGCGCCGCACTGCTGGACCAGTTGCTGGCCGCGCGCCCGCAGCTGCTGGCCAAGGCCAATGTGGATCTTCGCCTGCGCGCGCTGGCCTCGCGTTCGCGCATGCGCCTGGAAGTGGACGGCCTGCACGCCGATTGGCGGGAGGCATTGCAGGACGCGGGTGAGCCCAGCGACCTGGATCGCTTCACCGAACACCTGCTGGCCGCGCACCTGCCGCATGCGGTGGTGATCGACTGCAGTGGCAGCGCCGAGGTGGCCGAGCGCTACGAGGGCTGGCTGGCAGCCGGCATCCACGTGGTGACCCCGAACAAGCAAGCCGGTGCTGGCCCACTGCCGCGCTACCAGCGCATCCGCGCTGCTGCGGCGGCCAGTGGTGCGCGCTTCCGCTACGAAGCCACGGTGGGCGCGGCCCTGCCGGTGATCACCACGCTGCGTGATCTGGTCGATACGGGCGACGAGGTGCTGGCGATCGAAGGCATCTTCTCCGGCACGCTGGCGTGGCTGTTCAACCGCTTCGACGGCAGTCAGCCGTTCTCGCAGCTGGTCGCGCAGGCGCGGTCGATGGGCTACACCGAGCCGGACCCGCGAGATGATCTTT
>NZ_CVIW01000046.1:0-10459 GCF_001499715.1 Stenotrophomonas thermophila
CGACTGCTTTTCGCAGCACCTCACGGCTCCCGACAGCCGAGCATGGCTCGGCTCTACATTGTCCCCGGCGCCGGTCTTTGGCACACTGCGCGGCTACTTTTTCAAGGATCGATGCCGTGCAGGAAATGATTCTGCCGTTGAAGCGCTACGCCCAGTTCGAGGGCCGCGCCAACCGCCGTGAGTACTGGATGTACCAGCTGTTCCTGTTCCTGGTCGCAACTGCGGTGATGCTGCTGGCCGGTGTGCTGGCGATCCTCCTGCGCAACAGCCCCGATGCACTGGCCGGCATCCTGATCGGCATGGTGGTGCTGCTGGGCGTGATGTGGCTGGCCACGATCGTGCCGCTGATTGCCGTGACCGTACGCCGCCTGCATGACTGCAATCAGTCGGGCTGGCTGTTCCTGCTGGCGCTGGTGCCGGGCGGTGGCATTGTGATCATGATCTTCTCGCTGCTGCCGGGCACGCCGCAGGAGAACGTGTACGGTCCAGTGCCCACGGGGCCGTGAGGCTGCGGGAGTCGAGCATGGCTCGACGCTACAGAAGCGGAGGGGCGAAGCCGGCGTGATGCCGGCTTCGTCATTTCCAAGGGGTGTGGGTTGCGCGAGGCAGGATGCCGGAGGGGGCTGGCCGCCTATGCAGCGCGTGCCGTTATGGGCAAGCCCAGCAGGTTGTTGTGGATGATGCCCCATTGCGGGTATTGGCTATCGTGCAGCTTCACGTCGACAAAGCCAGCCTCCCCCAGCAATCGCACCAGGTGAGGATACGAATAGATCCTCAGTTCCAGGGTTGATCCGTCACCGCCATGGAAAGACAGGTCAGAGAATCGCTGCTCCCTGCCATCGCTGGTGATGTTGACAAGGACCCGATCCGCACCTTCGCCCTCGATCCGATAGTCGTTGAGCTCAGGGAAGTGCTCAATCGTGACCTCGTGAAATCCATAGGGAACGGTGAGTACAAGCAGCCCGCCCGGCTTCAACAGCGCGCGCAGGTTGCCGAGCGCACGCTCGCACGGTCCATCCACATGCTCCAGAACATCGGAAGTGACGACGAAGTCATACTTGCCGATGTGGTGCGTGGCTGGGTGCCGGATGTCCAGCATCGGCTCGGTATGGAAATATGTATTGATGTAGTTGAACTTGCGACGCAGGGCAGTGGCGTAGATATGAGCGTCGGTCATTCCGATCCCTTTTATCTGCTTGCGCGGGGGAATCCGCTCAAGCACGCGGATCTCCTTCGCTTCGTCCGTCTCAGACTGCAGGGCAGCCATGATGGCGCGGAATCGAAGGGTGGATCCGCAGCCGATGCAGCTGCGGGATTCTCTCTCGGCAATGACCTCGCGGGATGCTCGCAGGCGGAAGCCGCAGATATTGCAGGCGGGCCTTTCCACTGTCGGAGTACTCACGGGGAAGACGTGCGGCCGAATCGTGTCGAGCGCCTGTCGGGCAAGGTTGCGGAAAATGGAATACACGCTGTGGCAGTCCAGGGTCTATTTGATGCCGCCTAGCTTGCCGCAAGCCAATGGTATGAATCCAGCGTGCGCTTCGCTCTCGAGGTCCGGCTTGCGCGCGTGATACACAGTGTGACGTTCGATCGAGGTGATAATCATTCGCGTTTAAGGTAGACTGCGGTCCCTTGTGAACCGGCGGCCGTGGGCCGCTTCTACCTCCGCTGATGAAGCATTTCATCCTGCCTTCGCACCGGGGCCTGCTGGCCCGCGGACTG
Source organism: Stenotrophomonas thermophila (assembly GCF_001499715.1). Classification (NCBI taxonomy): domain Bacteria; kingdom Pseudomonadati; phylum Pseudomonadota; class Gammaproteobacteria; order Lysobacterales; family Lysobacteraceae; genus Stenotrophomonas; species Stenotrophomonas thermophila. The sequence continues at coordinate 1,723 of NZ_CVIW01000046.1, forward strand.
GTCGCCTTGATGATGGGTCTGCTCCTGGCCACCCCGTACGCCCATGCGCAGCAGCGCAATCCGCTGCAGAAGATCGGCCACACCGTGCTCGACGAGCCGGCGGCCAGCTATCGCTTCGAGCATTTCGTGGTGGACAGCCCGGACCAGCAGCGCCGTTGGCGGGTGAACCTGGCGATCCCGGTCAAGGCCAGCAAGGTGCCCTCTCCGGTGCTGTACGCGCTGGACGGCAACGCCGTCGCCATGGTCCTGGATCAGCCGTTGCTGGCCGAGCTGGCCGCGCGCAAGGCGCCGCCGGTGCTGGTGCTGATCGGCTACGACAACGACCTGCGCATCGATTCCAGGGCGCGCACCCGCGACTACACCGCGTGGATCGACCGTGCCGATGACGAGAGCGGTACGACCCAGGCAGCTGGCGGTGGTGCTGCGGTTTTCCTGGATGTGATCGAACGCCGCATCAAGCCGGAAGTCGAGCGACGCGCACGCATCGATACGCAGCAGCAAGCACTGTGGGGGCACTCGTTGGGCGGGCTGTTCGTGCTCAATGCGCTCTACACCCGCCCCGCCGCCTTCCAGTCCTATCTGGCGGCCAGTCCCTCGCTGTGGTGGAGCCAGGGCGCGGCGCTGGGTGATCCGGAACAGCAGTTCGTGCAGAACGTGCATGGCCAGCCGGCAAAGCTGTGGCTGATGCTGGGCGGTGCCGAGCGTGTTGGTGATCGTGGCAAGCGCGACCTGAGCAATCCACGGGTGGTCGCGCACCTGCGCCGCATTGGCGGTGCCACGCCGGATGCGGCGATGCAGTTGTCCGAGCGGCTGGCCAAGGTGCCGGGCCTGAGCGTGCAGTACCGCGAGTTCCCGGGGCTGGGACACGGCCCGATGCTGCCGGCCTCGTTCCATGCCGCGCTGCATGAACTGTACGGCGTGACCGACCGCAGCGCCGGCGATGGCGCGCCCAGTGGCGAGGACAACGCCGCCGAATGAATGCCTTCGCACGCGATGCCGTGCGACCCCACTACCCAGGCGAGGCTGCCGGCGCGCAGCGGCCCAGGCAACCGATGACTCCCGCGCCGCGTGGCGCGGCCTACGTGTGCAAGGAGCCTTCCATGTCGTTCCATCCGTCTTTCCGTCTCACCTCTCTCGCCGCCGGCCTCTTGCTGGCGGTGACCGCCACCGCGCAGCCGGTGTTCGACCAGCCGGCCAACGCCACCTTCAAGGGTGAAGTCGTCTCACGCGGTGAGAACGTGGTTCCCGGCAGCACTGCCGACGTGGTCGGCCGTGGGTTCGTGCCGGGCCAGAAGGTCAGCCTGCTGCGCGGTGACAGCGTGCTCAACGCGCAGCCGCTGGTGGTCGACGCGGATGGCAACTTCAAGGCCCAGTTGAGCATTCCGGCCGACGCGGTGCCGGGCACCCATCCGGTGGTGGTGCGCGCCAGCCAACCGGCTGCGGCCACCGTGCTGAAGCTGCGCGTCTCGCCGCAGCTGCCACTGTCCGGCCAGGCGCAGTTCGCCACCCAGTCCAACAAGCTGGTGCCGGGCCTGTACCAGTCCGCCTACAGCGCCGCCAGCAACGCGGTGTTCGTGACCTCGGCGGTGGGTCGCCCGCCGGTGACCCAGTCGCAGCTGCTGAAGCTGGACCCGACGTCGCTGAAGGTGACCAAGGCGATCACCCCGGCGCAGGTGCCGGGCAGCACCAATGGTGCGGTGTACGCGGTCTACGGCGTGGGCGTGGATGACACCCACGGCAATGTCTGGGTCACCAACACCCGCCAGAACTCGATCGCCGTCTATCGCCAGAAGGACCTGTCGCTGGTCCACCAGTTCCCCGTCGACACCGTGCCGCACGCGCGCGACGTGGTGGTCGACGGCACGCGCGGCAAGGTGTTCGCTTCTGCCACCGGCGAGGACCACCTGTCGGTGTTCGATGCGAAGACCTTCAAGGAACTGCCGCAGGTGACGCTGGAATCCGGCGTGGACGACGGCACGTTCACCCCGATGAGCCTGGTGCTGGACGAGAAGGGCGGCAAGCTGTTCACCGTCAGCATCGGCACCCCGGAAGCGGCGGTGATCGATGTGGCCAGCGGCAAGGTCGAGAAGGTCATCGATCTGGGCAATTCGATCAGCGCCTCGGGCGTGGCCTACGACGCGGCGCGCAACCGCCTGTACGTGGCCTCGCAGGGCACCGACAACCTGCTGATCGTCGACGTGGCCGCCGGCGAGGTGCTGCACGATGTGCCGGTCGGCGCCGGCGCGCTGAACGTCGCCTTCGATGATGCCTCTGGCCTGGCCTACGTCAGCAACCGTGGCGCTGGCACGGTCACCGTGGTGAACGGTGACGGCAAGGTGGTCGCCAATCTTGATGGCGGCACGCTGCCGAACCACGTCCGCGCCGATGGCAAGGGCAACGTGTTCGCGGTGAACAAGTCGCGCGGCGCTGAAGACCCGAAGGGTGACCGCATCACCCGCATCACCCCGAAGCAGTAAGTCACACGGTGGGGCGGCGTGCGCGTCGCCCTGCCAGCAAGGAGATTGTGCATGAACATCGCGTCCCGTCTGCGCCTGTGTGCGCTTCCGTTGGCTGTTTCGCTGGCGCTGGCTGCCTGTGGTGGCTCGTCGGCTCCCTCTGATGCCAATACGCCTGCCGAGTCGCCCGCAGCAACGGCGGCCGCTGCGGAAACCGCGCTGCCGGCAGGCTGGCAGCGCGTGGCAGGTGCCGAAATGCCGGCCGTGCACGGCCAGAAGGCGGTGCTGCCGGCCAAGGTGCATTCCGATGATGGCGCCGATATCGAAGTGGCCGATACCAGCCGGATCATCGCCGGTGGCGACGACGTCATCGCGGTGATCGAAGCACTGGGGCTGGGCAAGCAGGTATTTGCCGCGCCGACCAACACCACCACCCAGGCCGGCCTGGCCGCGCCGCGCCAGTTCCTGTTCAACCGGACCACTGGCGTGGAGGGCGTGCTGAGCCTGCAGGGCTCGCTGTTCCTCGGCAACAGCCTGCGCCGCCATACCGAGCTGGCCAGGAAACTGCGCGAAGTGGGCGAGCCGGCGGTGGTCATCGACGACCTGCAGCCGGCGCCGGACAAGGTGCGCAAGGTCGCCGCGGCACTAGGGCTGGCCGAGGCAGGGCAAGCACTGGCCACGCAGGTGCAGCGTCAGCTCGACGAGGCTGCAGCGATTGGCAAGGGCCTGGGCCATGCGCCACGACTGATCCACGTCTCGGCCACCGGCGCTGGCGGCTCACCGACTGTTGCCGGTGCCGACAGCGCCTCGGCGCAGCTGATCGCGCTGGCTGGCGGCGTCAACATCGGCACCGAGGCGGGAGTGAAGAACTACTCGCAGCTGAGCAATGAAGGCGTGGTCGCCGCAGCGCCCGAGGTGATCCTGGTGACCGAGCATGACCTGCAGCTGTTCGGTGGTGCCGAGGGCCTGTGGAAGGCGTACCCGACGCTGAAGCAGACCCCGGCCGGGCAGGCCAATCGGGTCTGGGTGATGCCGGACGTGCAGCTGAAGTACACCAGTGTCGGTTCCGGTGCTGGCGCGCTGGCGCTGGCCAAGGCCCTGGCGGCGTTGCCGAAGGCATGAGTCCGGCGGATCGGCGCCGCCGTCGCGGGCGGACGATGTTGCTGGTGGCGTTGCTGGCACTGCTGGGTGCGGTGCTGGCCTCGTTCGCTGTGGGCCCGCTGCGGCTGCCACCGCTGGAGGTGATGCAGGCGTTGGCGGTGAAGCTGGGTCTGCTCGATCCGCAGGCGGTCAGTAGCCGCGACCTCGCCGTGGTCTGGCAGCTGCGCATTCCGCGTGCCTTGCTGGGCGCGATGGTGGGTGCATCGCTGGCGATGGCCGGTGCCAGCCTGCAGGGCCTGTTCGGCAATCCGCTGGCCGACCCCGGCATCGTCGGTGTCAGCCAGGGTGCTGCGCTGGGTGCGGTGGCTGCCATTGTTCTCGGCGCTGCGGGCGCAGCGGGCTGGCTGGTGCCGGTGGCGGCGTTCGCTGGCGGTGCGTTGGCGATCGGCCTGACCTACGCGCTGGCGCGGCCCGGCAAAGGCAGTGGCAACGCCACGCTGCTGCTGGTCGGCATCGCGATGGCCGCGTTCTGCTCCGCGCTGATCGGTTTCCTCACGTACATCGCCAGCGAAAGCGAACTGCAGTCGCTGGTGTTCTGGCAGATGGGCTCGCTGGCGCGTGCCAACTGGGCCGATGTGGCGGCGGTGGTGCCCCTGTTTGCGATCGGCGTGTTCGCGTTGCAGCGGTTGGCCACGCCATTGGACATGCTGGCGCTGGGCGAACGCCAGGCGCAGCACCTCGGGCTGGACGTGACCCGCACGCGGCGTCGCCTGGTAGCGTTCAGTGCGCTGCTGGTGGGCGCGGCGGTGGCCTTTGCCGGTTCGATCAGTTTCGTGGGCCTGGTGGTGCCGCACGTGGCACGCCTGCTGGTCGGCCCGGGTCATCGCTGGTTGCTGCCGTTGTCCGGCCTGCTCGGTGCGCTGCTGATCGTAGTGGCCGACACCGCGGCCCGCACGCTCGATCCGCCGGCGGAGATTCCGCTGGGCTTGTTCTCGGCCGCACTGGGCGCGCCGTTCTTCCTCTGGCTGGTGCTGCAGCAGCGCCGCAAGGCGGCCCCATGAGCGCGTTGCTGAAGCTGCACGAGGTGGTGGTGCGTCGCCAGCAGCGCGAGATCCTGCATGGCATCTCGCTCGCGTTCGAGCCGGGTACGGTGACCGCGCTGGTTGGCCCGAACGGCGCAGGCAAGTCCACCTTGCTGGCGGTAGCGGCCGGCGACCTGCGCGCCGATGCGGGCGAGGTGAGCCTGTTGGGCAAACCGCTGGCCAGCTACAAGGCCGGGCCGCTGGCGCGCGAGCGCGCGGTGATGCCGCAGGAGCATGGCGTGCGCTTCGCCTTCAGCGTAGAAGAAGTGGTGGCGATGGGCCGGTTGCCACACCCGCCGGACCCGGTCACGGACGATGCCCGGGTGGAAGCGGCCATCGATGCCGCCGAACTGCAGGCGCTGCGCCTGCGCGAGGTGCAGCAGCTCTCCGGTGGCGAGTCCGCCCGGACCACGTTCGCGCGTGTGCTGGCGCAGGATACGCCGCTGCTGCTGCTCGATGAGCCGACCGCCGCGCTGGACCTGCGTCACCAGGAGCGCACATTGCGTAGCGTGCGTGCCTGCGCCGAGGCCGGTGCGTGCGTGATCGTGGTGCTGCACGATCTGAACCTGGCGGCTGGCTACGCCGATCGCGTCGTGCTGCTGGAACAGGGCGGGGTGGCGGCCGATGGTACGCCGCTGCAGGTGCTCACCGAAGACAACCTGCAGCGTGTCTACCAGCAGGATGTGGTGGTGCTGGAGCATCCGCGTCGTGGGGTGCCGCTGGTTGTGGTGACCTGAACGAAGGCCGCCGGGTTGCTCCGGGTATCATGGTTGCTTCGTTTTCTTCAATGGACTGATGCCATGTTCCGTACCGTCACGCGCAGTGTGCTGCTTGCCACGATGATTGGTTCCGTTTGCGCAGCCCATGCAGCTTCGACCTCCCAGGTTTCGCTGACCGACGCGGCCGAGAACGCCTCGCTGATAGAAACCCGGCATTCCAGTGGCGAGGGCGCCGCTGTGACGTCGATGAAGACGCAGTACTTCGCCAACGAGGAAATGTCGGTGAGTTGGGACGACCAGCAGGTGCTGGTGCTGTGCAGGGAGACGGCGTATCTGAAGATTCCTGCGGCCAAGCTCAATGCCGGAGCGTTGACCACCGAGCAGCGGCAGATGATCGTCTATCAGGCATTGATGTCCGGCCTGGCGGCTGTCGCGGGCGTTGTCGGGCCGGCAGGGGAGAGGGTGGCTGTGGCGGATGATGGCAGCGAGACCCGCAGCGTTGGCGAGAATAACTGGGCATATGGTGTTGAGCGATACGAAGTGATCACCCAGCGGCTGCCGGACGGTGCACTTCGGGTCCGGACCCGCAAGACGGAAACCGTGAATGCCACGCCGCCGGCGGGTCCGGACGACATGTTCAGCACCGAGGACGACCAGGCGGCGCGCTTGTCCGAACTGGCGCCGGTGGGCAGCTGGACCGAAGTGGTGGTCCACGGTGGCGCACGGCAGCCGCATGTGGATCCGGCGATGTCGTTGAAGGGGTGGATTTCGATGGGGGATGACCAGGCAGCGACCGTGGCGGATGCCCGCACGCTGCATGGGTGCAAGTAAGGCGTCAGGCACTCATCACAGCCACCCGCGGGGTGGTTCTACTGTGGTGTGCATCGTTCCATTTATGCGTTCAATATTCACTTGCGCGCCAGATTGGCAGGTCTAGAATGCGCCCCATGAACCGGATGCCGCTCCTGAAGTTTTTCACCCTGACCCGCGCAAGCGCGGAACGGGCGTGTCTGCCTGGAGCCCCACGAGGCCTTTGAAACGGCCACCGCTGGACCTTCGACAGAGCGCCCTCCGGGGCGCTCTTTTCGTTTTTGTTTTTTGTGAGTCGACTAACAGTCGACTCTACCCAGTCGACTCTACGTACTCGACGCTACCCAGTACTGCAAAGGAGAACGTGCCATGCACCAGATCGCCGAGACCGAACGCTAGCCGCGCACCCTGTCGCCAACCGGGGTGCGCGGCCCCCGAAGTTGGCTTTGCAGGAACGTTTCCCATGAACACCCAAGTCCTTTCCCGTCGTCGCAACCTTGGCATCATTGCCCACATCGACGCCGGCAAAACCACGTTGACCGAACGCCTGCTGTGGAAAAGCGGCGAGATCCACCGCGTCGGCGAAGTGCACGACGGCAATGCAACCACCGATTTCTCGGCGATCGAGCGCGAACGCGGCATCACCATCGGCGCTGCCGCCGTGCAGGCGCAGTGGGCGCCACGTGACCTGCCGCCGCATCGGCTGACCCTGATCGACACCCCCGGCCATATCGACTTCGCCATCGAAGTCGAACGTTCGCTGCGCGTGCTCGACGGCGCCGTGGCCGTGTTCTCGGCCGTGGATGGCGTGCAGCCGCAGTCCGAGACGGTGTGGCGCCAGGCGCGCCGTCATCGCGTGCCGCTGATCGCCTTCGTCAACAAGATGGACCGCGTCGGCGCGTCGTTCGAGCGCGTACTGGAGCAGCTGCAGGACAAACTGCAGGCGCGGCCGTGGGCGCTGGGCATGCCGTTGGGCAGCGAGAGCGACTTCAACGGCTGGGTCGACCTGGTCGATGAGCGCGTGCTGCAGTGGCGCGACGGTGCGACGACCATCAGCCCGTGGGACGACGCGGCACGTGTCCAGTGGCGAGCCCAGCGCGATGCTCTGGTCGAAGCCGTGGCCGATCATGACGAAGAACTGGCGGATGCCTGGCTGGAAGGTCGGGTGATCGATGCCGGGGCGTTGCGCGCGGCGATCCGCCGGGCGACGCTGGCGGGTGCGGGCGTGCCCGTGCTGGCCGGTGCTGCGTTCAAGGACAAGGGCATCGAGACGCTGCTGGATGCCGTGGTCGATTACCTGCCGTCGCCGCTGGATCGCCCTGCCGTCAGCGCCGAAAGCGATGAAGGCGAGGTGGTCTTGCCGCCGGATCCTGATGGCCCGCTGGCGGGGCTGCTGTTCAAGATTACCCACCAGCAGCACGGTGCACTCAGCTTCGTGCGGCTGTACTCGGGCACCTTGACGGTGGGCGACGCGGTGGCCAGTTCGCAGCATCCGCAGGGACGGCGGGTCAGCCGGCTGGTGCGGGTGCAGGCCGACCAGACCCACGACATTGAACAGGCCGTGGCCGGTGACATCGTCGCGGTGCTGGGCTGGAAGGATGCGGTCAGCGGTGAAACGCTGAGCGGCCGTGCGCTGCCGTTGCGCCTGGAGAACATACAGGCACAGGCGCCGGTGCTGGCCTGGCGGTTGGAACCGGCGCGTGCGGCCGACCTGATCCGGATGGCCCAGGGACTGGCGAGCCTGGCCCAAGAAGATCCGTCGTTCCGCGTTGAAACCGATCGCGATACGGCGGAGACCCTGGTCTGGGGTATGGGCGAGCTGCACCTGGAAGTGATGGTCGAGCGCCTGCGCAGCGAGTGGAACGTCGACGTGGGCGTAGGTGCGCCGCGCGTGGCCTACCAGGAGACGCCGATGCGCGCGATGACGGGTGTCGTTGGGCGGCTGGTCAAGCAGACCGGTGGCCAGGGCCAGTTCGCGCACGTGGTGCTGGACGTGGCGCCGCGTGAGGACGACCAGGTGGTGTTCAACGACCGCATCGTCGGTGGCGTGGTGCCGCGCAGCTTCATCGCGGCGGTGGAAAAGGGCGTGCGTGCCGCACTGTCGGAAGGGCCGCAGGGTCATCCGGTGGTCGGCATCGAGGTCAGTCTTGTCGATGGCCAGACCCATGCCAAGGACTCGTCGGAGATGGCGTTCCATCGCGCAGGCGCCGAGGCGATCAAGGCGGCGCTGGCCGAGGGTGGCACGCAGCTGCTGGAGCCGGTGATGGCGGTGACGGTGCATTCGCCGTCGACATCGGTGGGTGATGTGGTGGGCGACCTCAACCGGCGCCATGGCCGCATCGCCCGCATCGACGACCAGGACGGGCGGGCCGAGGTCAGTGGCTTTGCGCCGCTGGCGCAGCTGGTGGGGTACACCACCGCGCTGCGGTCGCTCAGCCAGGGACGGGCCAGCAGCGAAGCGCACCTGCACGGCTATGAACCGGTACGCGCTGCATGAGGAAGACGAGGGGAGCCCGTTCGCGGGCTCCCACTTTTTTGTCGGGTTTCCGCATCCACGCATGGCGTGGAT
>NZ_CVIW01000047.1:0-9610 GCF_001499715.1 Stenotrophomonas thermophila
GGCGGATGCCGGAAACCTGTCGAGTGGTGCGCCCGGAGAGATTCGAACTCCCGACCGCCTGGTTCGTAGCCAGGTACTCTATCCAACTGAGCTACGGGCGCCCTGCGACAGGAGCGGAATTATGCGGATGTCGGCGCAGACCGTCAACAGTTTTGTGAAAATTTTCATCCAACTGAATGAAAAAGCTGTCAGCCACGGCGTCCGGCGCCTTCAGCCACGCGAAATGATCGGCGCGCGTGCCCAGTTCCTGCGCGGACAGCACGCGCAGCTGCGCGTCCACATTCGGCAGCTTCGCCAGCAGCGTCTGCATCGATCCGGTGGGGGCCAACCAGTCGTGCTCCATCAGCACCGCCTGCGCGCTGCCATGCACGCGCGCCATCTGCGCATCGAGGTCTTCGTCCATGCCGGACGCGGCGTAGTGGTTGTTCAGGCCCACGCGCGCCCAGTCGGCAATCAGGCCGCGCGCCTCGGTGCCGCCGAAGCCAAGGCGACGGCCATGCAGCACGCCCTGGCGCTGAGCGATCCACGGCAGAAAGCGGTAGACCAGCGGCAGCAGCCATCCGCGTGGTGGCGGGAAGCCACGCCAGAACGGTGAGCCGCTGGCGCCCAGCCACAGCCGGTTGAAGTGCTGCGGATGGCGTCCGGCATGCACGCAGGCCAGCTGCCCGCCAAGGCTGTGGCCGCCGATGATCCAGGGCAGGGTGCCAGCCTCTTCATCCGCTGCAGCCAGAACGGCCTGGCTGCCTGGCAGATCCTGTTGGAGTACCTCGCGATAGCCCCAGTCCAGCGCGCGCGATGGGCGCAGCGAACTGCTGCCGTTGCCGCGCCACTCGTGCAGGTACACCGCCACGCCCTTCGCCGCCAGCGCCAAAGCCAGTGGCAGGTAGTGGCGCGCGGCCACGCCCAGTGCCGGCAGCCACAGCAGGCGCGCAGTGGGGTGCGCGGGCACGCAGGCAATCACTTCGTAGCGATGGCCGTCGTCGCACTGTACGGCGAGGATGCGCGGCGCCAGGTTCATGCGTGTGGTGCCGCGCCGAAGTGATCGAGCACCCGCACCTCGCTGCGACCAGGGGCATGGCTCCGCTGCAGGCTGCGTGCGACGTAATCGATGCCGGCTTCGCAGGCGTTGGCCAGGCTCAGGCCATTGCACAGCTGCGCGGCGATGGCCGCAGCCAGCGTGCAGCCGGTGCCATGTGCGTCCAGTGGCAGGCGGGCGTGGATGAATTCTTCGTTGCTGACGCCGTCGAAGTAGCGGTCGATTACGCGGTTGCCTTCCTGCAGGTGGCCACCTTTCAGCAGTACGGCGCCGGCACCGAGATCGAGCAGGGCTGACGCCGCGCGCTCAGCGTCATCGCCATTGCTGATCTTCCGTCCGACCAGCAGTTCTGCTTCCGGTGTGTTGGGGGTGATCAGCGTGGCCAGCGGGATCAGGCGCTCACGCATGGCCTGCAATGCGCTGTCTTCCAGCAGGCGCGCCCCACTGGTGGCGACCATCACCGGGTCCAGCACCACGTGCGGCGGACGATGCTTCTCCAGTGCGTCAGCAACGGCGTTGATCACGCCGGCGTTGGCCAGCATGCCCAGCTTTACCGCGTGAATGTCGAAATCGTCGAAACAGGCTTCCAGCTGCGCGCGCAGGAAGTCGATCGGCGGCACATGCACGGCGATGACGCCACGCGTGTTCTGCGCGGTCAGTGCGGTGATTGCGGAGAGGCCGTGCACGCGATGCGCGGCGAAGGTTTTCAGGTCGGCCTGGATGCCCGCCCCTCCACCGGAGTCGGAGCCGGCGATGGTGAGGGCGGAAACGGGAGTGGTCGGGCTCATTCCGCGATTGTGCCGTGGTCGCGCAGGGGAAGGTAGATCCACGCCATGCGCCGATGTCCTTGATTCAATGCCGCCAACGTGCCCATTGCTGGTACAGCACATAGCCCAGGCCCGTCAGGCCAGTCAGCAGGGCAGGGGCGAGCAGGGCGTCATATTGCCAACGCATGAACAGCCAGGCGCCGAGGATGCCGCCGGCCAGGAAGCCGCTGATGATCAGGCCGCTGAGGGTCAGGCGTCGTACCTGCAGCGGCAATCCGCGCAGCAGGTGGCCCAGGCCGATGCCGAGGTCGGTGAACATGCCGCTGAGATGGGTGGTGCGTACCACCGCGCCGCTGAAGGTGGTGGCCATCGCGTTCTGCAGGCCGCAGGCCATGGCGGCGGCCAGTGCGCCCCAGATCTGGTGGCGTTCGAACAGCGGAATGGCCACCAGCAGCAGCGCGGACTCCAAGGCCAGCGCCACGCCGTAGCGTCGGCCCAGTTGCAGGGTACTGTCCTGGATCAACAGGCCGCTGAGCATCGCACCCAGTGAGAACGCGATCAGCAGCCCCCACAGATGGCCGACCGCGCGCCAGTCGCCCTGCGCCAGCGCCATGCCCAGCTGGCTGGTGCTGCCGGTCATGTGGCTGACCGCCTGATGCTCGAAGCCGAGGAAGCCGACCACGTTGACCATGCCGGCCACGCACGAGAGCGCGACCGCACCAATCCAGACCCAGGTGGGCAGGCGTATTCCCATCGGCAAGGCCCCTCAGGGCCCGCCGAAGCCGCCGTTGAACTGCAGCTCGCTGAAGGTATTGCTGGAGGGGTCGAACACCGCGCCCCAGAACTGCGTGCCGCCGTCGCAGACGCGGATCGCTTCCCGTGCCGGATTGATGCCGCTGCCATCGGGCAGGTGGAAGGCGTTGACGTAGATCAGCCGCTTGCCGGCGCTTTCGATGCCGACGTACTGGCGGTCGAAGTCCAGCACCTTCGGGACCTGTGCCTGCAGCGACGAGAGCTGTGCTTCCAGTTGGTCGATCTGCTGCCGGCTGGGTGCCCAGTAGCCGCTGACCCGGCCCGCCTCGCGGCCTGGACTGGGCCGCGAGCAGGTGTCGAGCACCTGCGCGGCGATGATCGGGCGGGTGACCACCCAGGATTGTCCGGTACGTTCGGCGGTCGGCACGCTGGCCGGGCCGCGCGTGGTGGTGCAGGCGCCGAGCACGGCTGCGAGGGCGATCGCAGCCGTGGGCAGCAGCAGGCGGGTGCAGCGGTTCACAACACCTCCGAAGCGTAATCGGCCAGGCGCGAGCGTTCGCCACGGCGCAGGGTGATATGCGCACTATGCGGCCAGTTCTTGAAGCGATCCACCGCGTAGGTCAGGCCCGAGGTGGTTTCGGTCAGGTACGGGGTGTCGATCTGCTCGACGTTACCCAGGCAGACGATCTTGGTGCCGGGGCCAGCACGGGTGATCAGCGTCTTCATCTGCTTGGGGGTGAGGTTCTGCGCCTCGTCCAGGATCAGGTAGCGTGACAGGAACGTGCGGCCGCGCATGAAGTTCATCGAGCGGATCTTGATGCGGCTGGCGAGCAGGTCGTTGGTGGCTTGGCGGCCCCAGGTGCCGCCTTCCTGGTTGTGCGTGAGCACTTCCAGGTTGTCGGTCAGCGCGCCCATCCACGGCGTCATCTTCTCTTCCTCGGTGCCCGGCAGGAAACCGATGTCCTCGCCAACGCTGACCGTGGCGCGGGTCATGATGATCTCGCGGTAGCGCTGCTGGTCCATCGTCTGCGCCAGGCCGGCGGCGAGTGCCAGCAGGGTCTTGCCGGTACCGGCGGTGCCCAGCAGGGTGACGAAGTCGATCTCCGGGTCCATCAGTGCGTTGAGGGCGAAATTCTGCTCGCGGTTGCGTGCGCTGATGCCCCACACGGCATGGCTGCCGTGGCGGAAATCATCGACCAGCGACAGCACTACCTTGCCGTCGCCGACCACGCGGCTGACGCGCAGTTCGACTTCGTCTTCGCCGGGCAGGTAGACGTACTGGTTCGGGTACCACTCCTCGCCATCCTGCGTCTGGATCTCGTAATGGCTGCGGCCCTTGTCGCTCCAGCTGCGCAGATCCTCGCCGTGGCGCTTCCAGAAGTCTTCGGGCAGCTCGGTGGCACCGGTGTAGAGCAGGCTGAAATCGTCCAGTGCGCGGTCGTTCTCGTAGTCCTCGGACACGATGCCGGCGATGGCGGCCTTGATCCGCAGGTTGATGTCCTTGGAAACGAACACCACCGGCAGGTCCGGCGTTTCTTCCTTGAGGGCCAGGATCGCGCCGAGGATGGCATTGTCCGGAATGACCTTGCCAAAGCTCTTGCCCGCGTCGAAATGGCTGGTCTGGAAGCGCAGCTTGCCGGCGCTCTGCTTGCCGCGCAGCTGCAGGCCATTGGGACGCTGCAGTGGAATGCCGTCGGCCAGGTTGTCCAGGCCGGATTCCTGCACCAGCTCGTTGAGGAAACGGCTCACCTGGCGAGCGTTGCGGCTGGCTTCGGAGGTGCCCTTCTTGCCGTTGTCCAGCTCCTCGATCACCTGCATGGGCAGGTAGATGTCGTGCTCCTCGAATTTGAACAGCGCGGTGGGATCGTGCATCAGCACGTTGGTATCCAGCACGTAGATGCGCTTGCCTCGGGTCATCGTCGATTCCTGGTTACGGACAGGGAAAAACCACCACGGCCTGCTGCGGGGCAGGGTGATGGCAGACACAGTAGGCAGTGGGACTCACTTGGACTGGGAGGCCTTCAGTTCGGCGAGAACGGCATCGGCATGGCCGGCAACCTTGACCTTGCGCCAGGACTGCACGATGCGGCTGTCGGGGGAAATCAGGAAGGTGCTGCGTTCGATGCCACGTACCTGCTTGCCGTACATGTTCTTCATCCTGATCACGTCGAAGGCGGTGCACAGCGCTTCGTCGCCATCGCTGACCAGCGGGAAGTTGAAGCCCTGTTTGGCACAGAAGTTGTCGTGCGACTTCACCGAGTCGCGCGAGACGCCCAGTACCACCGCGCCTGCCTTCCTGAACTTCGGCAGCAGAGCGTTGAAGTCGATGCCTTCGGTGGTGCAGCCCGGCGTGCTGTCCTTGGGATAGAAGTACAGCACCAGCCATTGGCCGGCATAGTCGCCGAGGGTGGCGTGGTCGCCGCCGGACAGGGCCAGCGGCAGGGAGAGGGTAGTGCTGTCCAGGGTGTCGCCGTTGTTCATGAGGTCCTTCTGTCGAGCCTGGGTTCTTGCCATTACAGCTACATGAAACGCCACGCGCGCGTGAGAGACGCGCGAAGAATCAGAACTTCATGGGATCCATGATCGCGTCCAGGTTCAGGTGGTCGCAGAACTCAAGGAAATCGTCGCGCAGCGCGGCAATATGCATGTTGGCCGGCACGCCGATGGTGACCTGTGCGCTGAACATTTCCGCACCGGTCTGCATGGCGCGGTAGCGCGTGCTCTGCAGGTTCTCGATGGTGATGCCCTGGCGGTCGAAGAAATCGGCCAGCTGGAACAGGATGCCCGGCTTGTCGGCGGCGATCACCTCGACGATGTAGGGCAGCAGGTTGGACTGCGCCTGCTTGGCGGCGGTGCGGTACCAGACCAGCTTCAGCCCTTCCTCGCGCTCCAGCCGGGTCAGCATCGCCTCCAGCTTGGCCACCGAGTCCCAGGAGCCGGTGGCCAGGGCGGTGACCGAGACGTCGCGGCCGACCGTGGCCAGGCGTGCGTCCACCAGATTGCAGCCGCTGTCGGCGATGCGGCGGGTGACGGGCAGCAGGGGGGACTCCGGATGCGTCGTGTAGGCGTTGATCAGGAGGTGGTTTTCGCTCGGCGCGGGGCGCGGGGTGGTGTCGGTCAAGGCGATTCCGGGTAATGCATGCGTGAGTCTGAATGCCCGCCAGAGGCGGGGATCCACCGGTGTCCAGCATACTTGCCCGTGCTTTCGCGCCGCAAGTAACATTCAGGTCGCCCCCGGCCTTTCGTGGCGGGCGTTTTCCCTTTCCAGCCAAGAGCAGCACGTCCTTGTCCCTTTCCGGCCTCATCACCGCGCTGGCGACCCCGTTCCGGGCCGACGGCGCCCTCGATCCCGACGGTTGGCAGCGCCTGCTGCACCTGCAACTGGAAGGTGGCGTCCATGGCGTTGTCGTTGCCGGCTCGACCGGCGAAGCGGCAACCCTCACCGATGCCGAGTACGACCTGCTGCTGGCCAGCGCGGTCGAACGCATTGGCGGCCGCATCCCGGTCATGGCCGGCACCGGCCTGTCCGGTACTGCCAAAACCATCGAACAGACCCGTCGTGCGGCCGCGCTTGGCGCCAGCCATGCACTGGTGGTCACCCCGCCTTACGTAAGGCCGACCCAGGCCGGCCTGATTGCCCATTATCGTGCGGTCGCCGACCAGGGCGGGTTGCCGGTCGTGCTGTACAACGTGCCCGGCCGTACCGGTTGCGACATGCAGCCGGAGACCGTGGCCGAACTGGCCAGCCACCCCAACATCGTCGGCATCAAGGAGGCGGTGGGCGACACCGGCCGGGTGCAGGCGCTGCTGGCGCTGCGCAGCCCGAAGTTCGCGGTCCTCAGTGGCGATGACGGCACCGCCGCGCGCTCGATCCGGGCCGGCATCGATGGCCTGATCTCCGTGGGCTCCAACGTGCTTCCGGGTGCCTACCGCCGGATGTGCGAACTGGCCGCCGCGCACGACCATGCAGCCACCGAATCCTGGGACGCGCGCCTGCAGCCGTTCCACGATTTCTGCGGCGTTGAACCGAACCCGATTCCGGTCAAGGCGCTGCTGCGCCGCATCGGTGTCGGCCATGACCTGCGCCTGCCGCTGCTGCCGCTGTCGGCGCCGCACCATGCGGCCGCCGACCACCTTGCCGGCGACATCGCCGCCCTCGAAGCCCTTTCCAGCCACTGACCTTCCGTCTTGGTCTGACCCAGGAGATTCACATGCGTCAATCCGTTTCCACCGTCCGCGTGCTGTCCTATGCCCTGCTTGCTGTGGCGGTCGCTGCCGGCACCACCGGCTGCTTCAAGCGCGGCGTCAAGGGCGACTACGCCCTGGCCCCGGAAATGCGTCCGCTGGAAGTGCCGCCGGACCTGAACCTGCCGGCCACCACCGGCGACAACAAGGTGCCGACCCTTGCCTCGGCGACCAAGCCGGCGGCCCCGGTGGCTGCGGCCCCGGCCGTGGGCAACACGGGTTTCACCATCGCCGGTGGCAAGGATGAGGCCTTCGCCAAGGTCGGCACCGCGCTGGAAGGCGTGGAAGGCGTGACCATCGCCAGCCGCGCGCAGCTGCTGGGCTCGTATGACGTGGCCTACGAAGGCAGCAACTTCCTGGTCCGCGTGGTGGCCGTCGATGCCGGCGCCTATATCTCCGCGGTGGACCCGCGCGGCCTGCCGGCCACGGCCGAAGCGCCGGTAAAGCTGATCGCCGCGCTCAAGGCGAAGCTGGCCCAGTAAGGGCTGGTCGGGTGGGTGCGGGCCTTGGTCCGCACCCGCTCTGGTAGAGGCCGGCCTTGGTCGGCGCTTTTGTGCCAACCAGGGTTGGCAGCTACCGGACGGCGCGGTTGATGGATTCCAGATCGCGCGGTTGGCAGA
The DNA here is from genome assembly GCF_001499715.1 of Stenotrophomonas thermophila. NCBI lineage: Bacteria > Pseudomonadati > Pseudomonadota > Gammaproteobacteria > Lysobacterales > Lysobacteraceae > Stenotrophomonas > Stenotrophomonas thermophila. The sequence continues at coordinate 7,422 of NZ_CVIW01000047.1, forward strand.
TGCCGGATCTTGCGGTTGGCACCTGCCGAAGAACAGAAAAGGGCGCCGATGGCGCCCTTTTCGTTGTCGCTGTGGGCGCCTTTCAGCGTTCCAGCAGCTTCAGCTTGTCCGGCTTGCCATCCCATTCGCCGGCGTCGGCAGGCGGGTCCTTGCGCACGGTCAGCACCGGCCACTCCTTCGCCAGCTCGGCGTTGAGGGCGACGAAGCTCTCCTGGCCGGCAGGAACATCGTCCTCCGGGAAGATCGCGTTGACCGGGCATTCCGGTTCGCACAGGGTGCAGTCGATGCACTCATCCGGATCGATCACCAGGAAGTTCGGGCCTTCGTGGAAGCAATCCACGGGGCACACTTCCACGCAATCGGTGTGTTTGCACTTGATGCAGTTTTCGGTGACGACAAAGGGCATGGGCTGGGGGCGGATCGATTCCTGAACCCGCCAATTCTAGAACAGGTTGGCCCCCAGTGTCGGCGCGGGGCGGAAATCGGGCGCCTGGCAGGCGCGGCCGTGGCGGACATTGGCGGCAGGGCAAGGCCTGTGCGACGCTGCGGGTCAGCCGGCTGCGTCGGATGGCCGGCCTCCCTTCCCAACAGGTTCATCCATGTCCCAGCGCCAACCCGGCATCGCCTCCCACGGCGGCGAAAACACGGCATTCATCGTCCTCATCAGCTGCGTGGCCACCCTCGGTGGATTCCTGTTCGGCTTCGATAGTGGTGTCATCAATGGCACGGTCGACGGCCTTCGCCAGGCCTTCAGCTCCAGCGAGGCGGCGCTTGGTTTCGAAGTCGCTTCGATGCTGCTGGGGTGTGCGGTCGGTGCCTTCCTGGCAGGCTGGCTGGGGGATCGCCTGGGCCGCCGAGGCGTGCTGATCGTGTCGGCGCTGATGTTCCTGGTTTCGGCGCTGGGCGCCGGTGCCGCTCACGCTTCCTGGCTGTTCATCGCCGCGCGCGTGGTGGGCGGTTTCGCGGTGGGCGCGGCCAGCGTGATGTCGCCGGCCTACATCGCCGAGGTGGCCTCGGCGCGCTATCGCGGGCGCTTGGCCACGGTGCAGCAGATGGCGATCATCTGCGGCCTGTTCGCCGCCTTCCTCAGCAATTACCTGCTGGCCCGTGCCGCTGGGGCGTCGACCGAGCCGCTATGGCTGGGCCATGAGGCCTGGCGCTGGATGTTCTGGATGCAGGCGCTGCCATCGGGGCTGTTCCTGCTGCTGTTGCTGGTGATTCCCGAAAGCCCGCGCTTCCTGGTCGTGAAGGGGCGCCCGGAGCAGGCGAGGGCGGTGTTGGCGCGGCTGTACGGCGAGGCCGCAGCCACGGCCAAGCAGGCCGAGATCGAGGCGAGCCTGGCCCAGGACCAGCACAAGCCACGCTTCGCCGACCTGCGCGACAAGGTCACCGGCAGGCTGCGCCCGATCCTCTGGGTCGGCATCGGCCTGGCGATGTTCCAGCAGTTGGTCGGCATCAACGTGGTGTTCTACTACGGCGCGGTGCTGTGGCAGGCGGTGGGGTTCTCGGAAAGCGACGCGCTGCTGATCAATGTATTGTCCGGTGCGCTGAGCATCGGTGCCTGCCTGCTGACGGTGCTGCTGATCGACCGCATCGGACGCAAGCCGCTGCTGTGGATCGGCTCGGTCGGCATGTCGGTAGCGCTGGTACTGATGGTGGTCGCGTTCGCCAGTGGCAATCTCGCCGACGGTCGACTGCAGTTGTCCGACGGCATGGGCCGGCTGGCGCTGGTGGCGGCCAACGTCTATGTGGTGTTCTTCAACATGTCCTGGGGCCCGGTGATGTGGGTGATGCTGGGTGAAATGTTCCCCAACCAGATCCGCGGCCCGGCATTGGCCGTCGCCGGTGCGGCGCAGTGGACCTCGAACTTCGCGATCACCGTGACGTTCCCGATGCTGCTGGCGGGCATCGGCCTGGCCGGGGCCTACGGGATCTATACGGTGGCGGCCATCCTCTCGATCTTCTTCGTGGTCCGCTACGTACGCGAGACCAAGGGCAAGGAGCTGGAGCAGATGGAAGGCTGACGGCGACTGGCTTCGGTTGCGTTCCGTTGGCGCCTGCTTGTCCAGAGTGTGAGGGGGCAGGCCGCCCTCTCCAGGACACGCAAGAGCCCATCCATGGTGCTCGATGGCGCCATCCATGGCGCCAACGGTCCTGGAGAGGGCGGCCTGCCCCCTCCTGACAGTTTC
>NZ_CVIW01000048.1:0-6261 GCF_001499715.1 Stenotrophomonas thermophila
GCGCGCTTGGCTTCAGCCTGGCCTACTACCTGGGCGTGTCGGCAGGCCTGTACACGGTCTGGGTGGCCTGCACCGCGCTGGGCGCGATCATCGGGCCGATGCTGGGCGACATCCACGCCTATGGTTTCGACATGGCCTTCCCCGCCGTGTTCCTGGTGCTGCTGCGCGGCATGTGGCAGGGCATGAAGGCGGCGCGGCCGTGGCTGCTCAGCCTGGTCGTGGCCGCCGCCACTTATCTGCTGGTCCCGGGCGCGTGGTACGTGGCCAGCGGCGCACTGGCGGGCCTGGCCGCGGCCTGGCTGCTGGCGGAGGACGCGGCATGATCTTCAATGGACTGATCCAGTGGACCTCGGTGCTGACCATCGTGCTGATGGCCGCTGCCACCTACCTGACCCGCATCGTCGGCTTCCTGGCGTTGCGCAACCGCACCCTGAGCAAACGTGCGGTGACGGTGATGGAAGCCGCGCCGGGCTGCGTGCTGATCTCGGTGATCGCCCCGGACTTCGTTGCCGACAAACCCGCCGACCTGGCCGCGCTGGCCATTACCCTGCTGGCCGCCACGCGGCTGTCGATGCTCCCGACTGTGCTGATCGGCGTGGTCTCGGCGGGTGTGTTGCGCTATCTGATGGGGTAGCCACCGGACCGCCGGGCAATGCCCGGCGGTCCGTAGTGGCGCAGCAGTGCAATCACGCGCTGCTGCTTGCCGCCAGCAGGCACAGGCTGCGCGACGGCAGCGTCCAGGCGCCTTCCTCATCCGGCTCCAACGGCGTTTCGTCGGTCTGCAGGAGTACGCGCCGGAACGACAGGGCATCGTCTGACACACAGAACCGCTGCGGCTGCTCCCCGGCGTTCAACAGCAGGGCCAGGCTGACATGCCGCCCGGGCTCGCGCAGGCCACTGTCCGGACTGCGACCGTCCAGCACGATCGCCAGCGCACGCAGCCCTGCGTCATGCCAGTCCGCTTCCTCCATGCCGCGACCATCGGGATGCCGCCAGTCGATATCCCGCAGGCCCAGCGCCTCATCGTACTCGCCGCGCAGGAACCGGTTCCGGCGCAGCAGGCCGTAGCGCCGGCGCAGTGACAGCGCCCGCCGCACGAACGCCACCTGCGCCTGTGCAGCCGGCAATGCTGCGCGCTCCCAGTCGATCCAGCTCAGCGGATTGTCCTGGCAGTAGGCGTTGTTGTTGCCTCGCTGCGAATGGCCGAACTCATCGCCGGCCAGCAGCATCGGCGTCCCCTGCGCCAGCAGCAGCGTGGCCAGCAGGTTGCGCATCTGCCGCGCACGCAACGAAAGGATCGCCGCATCATCGGTGTCTCCCTCCACGCCGTGGTTGCTGGAGAGGTTGTGCGAGTGTCCGTCACGGTTGTCCTCGCCGTTGGCCTCGTTGTGGCGATCGTTGTAGCTGACCAGATCGTGCAGGGTGAATCCATCATGCGCGGTCACCAGATTGATGCTGGCCGACGGTCGCCTGCCGTGGTGTTCGAACAGGTCGGCCGAGCCGGTGAAGCGCGTGGCAAACTCTGGCAGCTGCCCGCCATCGCCACGCCACAGCGCGCGCACCGTGTCGCGGAAGCGGTCGTTCCACTCGGCCCAGCCCGGCGGAAACTGGCCCAGCTGGTAGCCGCCCGGGCCGATGTCCCATGGCTCGGCAATCAGCTTCACCTGGCTCAGGATCGGGTCCTGGCGTACCGCATCGAGGAAGCTGCCCGAGGCGTCGAAGCCATGCCGTTCGCGGCCGAGGATGGTTGCCAGGTCGAAGCGGAACCCATCCACCCGCATCTCGGTCACCCAGTAGCGCAGGGAGTCCATGACCATGCGCAGCGCACCGGCATTGGTCAGGTCGAACGTATTGCCGGTACCCGTATCGTTGATGTAGTAGCGGCGATCATCGGCCAAACGGTAGTAGCTGGCGTTGTCGATGCCCTTGAACGACAGCGTAGGGCCCAGCTCGTTGCCTTCGGCGGTGTGGTTGTAGACCACGTCCAGGATGACCTCGATGCCCGCGTTGTGCAGGCGCGCGACCATCTGCTTGAACTCGGCCACGGTGCCCAGCGACAGATAGCGTGCCTGCGGCGCGAAGAAGCCGATGGTGTTGTATCCCCAGTAGTTGCGCAGCCCGCGCTCGAGCAGCTGCTGGTCATCCACGTAGGCATGCACCGGCAGCAGCTCGATGGCGGTCACCCCCAGATGGCTGAGGTGGTCGACCACCGCATCGTGCCGCAACGCGGAGAAGGTACCGCGCTCGGCCTGCGGGACGTCGGGATGCTGCATGGTCAGTCCGCGCACGTGGGCTTCGTAGATCACGGTCCGGTCCCAGGGCGTGGCAGGTGCACGCTCGACGCCCCAGCTGAAAGCCGGATCGATCACGGCACAGCGTGGCATGTAACTGGCGCTGTCGCGGCGGTCGAAACTGAGATCGCCATCGCGGTGACCCAGGGTGTAGCCGAACAGGTGTGGGGCCCACTTCAGTTCGCCGACGATCTGCTTGGCGTAGGGGTCCAGCAGCAGCTTGTTGGGATTGAAGCGATGGCCCTCTTCCGGGGCATACGGGCCGTGCACCCGGTAGCCGTAACGTTGCCCGGGCCGCACGTCCGGCAGGTAGCCGTGCCAGATCTCGTTGGTGTACTCGGGCAGCGCGATACGCTCGACTTCACGGTTGCGCGCGTCGAACAGGCACAGTTCCACCCGCGTGGCGTGCCGCGAGTACAGCGCGAAGTTCACACCCAATCCGTCCCAGGTCGCCCCCAGCGGGAACGGCCGGCCTTCGCGCACCCGCGAAGTCTGCGTCCACTTACGGCTGACCATCGGTTCCCTCCTCGTCGCGCGCAGCGGCAATCTCGGCTTCCACCAAGCGCTCGGCCATGTGCCAATGCCGCTGCTGCTGGTCGTCCGGCCGCCCTTCAGCTTCCCATATCTGATGGGCCAATGCCTCAATCCGCTGCCGTCGTTCCCTGCTGTCCATCCCTACCTGTCTCCTCGTTGATCCATATCGCCAACGGGCTGCCAGCCAGAAGCCCGGCCACGTCCGCGGTTGCGTTGAAATGTTCGATGCGCCCGTCCAGGAGGTTGCGCATGGGGCCTGTCGGCAGCCCGTGCAGCATCACGCCAGTGCCGACGTCGTGTGCTGCGTGCAGGCTGGGCCCGGGCACGGCGGTGGGCGAACCACGCCGCACGATCACCAGCAGCACCTGCGCCTGATGCCTGCGCGCGAATGCCAGCCAGGGCGAACGCGCCGGTGCGGACAGCGGCTGCAGTTGGCCGTGCAGGAACAGCTGCGGGTGCCTGCGGCGGCACTCCAGCAAGCGCCTGAGCAGAAATGCCTTGATGCCACCGTCCCGCCAGTCCTCCAGCAGGGCGGGCCACCCGCGCGTATCACGCAGCCACGCCTGCCGCACTGGATAGTCCACGGCACGCCGGTTGTCCGGGTCCACCAGGCTCAGGTCCCAGCCTTCGCCGCCCTGGTAGAGGTCGGGCACGCCGGGCAGGCAGTGCTGCAGGCACAGCTGTGCCAGGCCGTTGCAGGCGCCCGCCGGCGCAATGCGCGCCACGAACGTCGCCAGCGCCTCCCGCACCGGCTGCAATGGCGCTCCATCCAGCAGCGCGTGCAGCCACTGCGCGGCGGCCTCCTCCACGGCCACGTTGGGATCGGACCAGCTGCTGACCCGTTTACCCTCGCGCAATGCCTTGATCAGCCATTGCACCATCCTCGATGCGAAGCCGGCGCCGGGGGTACCGTGCATCGGCCACGCGGCGACGAGCGCCTGCCATAGCGCATAGGTCTCGGCACCCGGCAACGGCATCGGCGCGCCGGCGTGGGTCGCCATCCGGCTCCAGCGCCGCACCGCGTCCCGCCACTCGACCGTGCAGGTACTGAGAACCGCCAGCCGTGCCCGGCTGTCGGCCCCGCGCTTGTGATCGTGGGTCGCCAGCGCAAGCAGCGCCCTGGGATGGCGCCGCAGGCGCCCGGCTGCATGTTCCAGCAGCTCGCGCCCCTCCATGCCCAGCCGCTGTGGATCACTGCCGACTTCGTTGCGCGACAGCAGCCTGAAATAGCGATAGAACCCGGTATCTTCCACCGACTTGGCATTCAGCGGCGCGGCCAGCTGCCCGAACCGTACGCGCAGCTCGGTTTCAGCCGGCGCCTGGCCGGGAAGTGCCTGCAGCAGCAGATCCAGCGCGGCGCGTGCGGCACCGTCCAGCGCCTCGCGCGCAGCACCGGCAGCGTCCACCAGCGCCTTTCGTTCACCCGCCCCCTGCAGCGAATAGGGCCGGTAGGTGCGGTAATGCCGCAGCAATGAAGCCAATGCGCGCGCCAGCGCAGCCAGTCCGATATCGGCCTCGGCCAGCCGGGGCTGCAGGACCTGCTGCGCACTGCGCAGCAGCCGCTGGAAGTCTGCGTGAAGGCCTTGGCGCAAGATCATGCCGCGAGCGTCCTGCTGAATCCGTTCAAAGCTGCGCGGGTCACCGCCCAGTGCCTGCCACGTGCGCGAGAGCGCGGGCGCAGCCGCCGGATCGTGCAGCCACGCCCCGGTCTGGTCCATGAAGTCATAGCCGGTGGTGCCCTCGCAGGCCCAGCCGTCGGGCAGCTGCTCGCCCTCGGCCAGTATCTTCTCCACATGCAGGCTCACCGCCTGCGGATCACGGTCGCCGGCCGCGCACGCCGTCCTGATCGATTCACGCAGGCGCTGCAGGTAGGCGCCCGGACGCGACAGGCCATCCACATGGTCGACGCGCAGGCCGTCAACCCATCCCTCACGCACCAGCCGCAGCGGCAGCGCATGCACCGCCTCGAACACGTCGTCGCGCTCCACCCGCAGCGCGGCCAGCTCGTTGATATCGAAAAAGCGCCGGTAATTCACCTGATCGCCCGCCGTGCGCCACCAGGCCAGCCGGTAGTGCTGCCGCTGCAGCAGGGTATGCAGCCGTTCAACGCTGCGGTTGCAGCGCTCGGCCCACGCCGGCCACTGCGCGGGGTCCAGTGGATGGCTGCGCGGCGACAACGGCAACGCCAGCCCATGGTGGCGCAGCACGGGCCGCGCCTTGTCCACCACCACGCGCACGACGCCATCGCGCACCGCGTCATGCAACGGCCGGTCCAGCACAGGCAGCCACAGCCGGCCCTCGCAGCCCGGCGCCTCCCAGTCGATGTCAAACCAATCTGCTTGCGGGCTCCGACGCCCGTGCATCAGCACATCGCTCCACCAATGGCTGTGCGGGGAAGCCGCCAGATGGTTGGGTACGATGTCCAGGATCAGGCCCATGCCGTGCGCCCGCGTCGCCGTGGCCAGTTGCCGGAAGACTTCTTCGCCGCCCAGTTCCGGATTGATGCGGGCCGGGTCGATGCCATCGTAGCCATGCGTAGACCCGGGCAGCGCAGCGGCGACAGGCGACAGGTAAAGGTGGCTGACGCCCAGCGCGGCGTAATACGGCACCTGCGCCGCGGCGTCCCCGAGGTCGAAGCCTGCATGCAATTGCAGGCGCACGGTGGCACGCAACGGAGTCATCGCTGCTCCTTCCTCCGCGTGGCGCTGAACCGGGCAATACGCGCGTCGGCCGCGTCCTGGTCCCACGCAAGCGGCAGCCGTCGGCGCCAATTGGGATGGCCGTCGACGGTGCCCGGCAGGTTCACCTGCGCGCGACTGCCCAGGGCGTCTTCCAGCGGAAGCAGCGCCAGCCGTGACGATGCGTGCGCGACCAGCGACAGCGCACGCGCTTCAAGCGTGGCCCCCTCGCCCCGGGCGACTGCGGACAGCGCCTGGACCTCTCTGGAGCGCGCGTGCAGCGCCGACGGAAGCCCGCTCAGCTCTCCCAGGCGGGCACGCCAGCGCAGGTCGCGCCCGTGCAGCCAGCCGGACAGCGGTGGCAGATCATGGGTGGAGGGCATGGCCACCGCATCGCGGCGCCACCGTGGCGCGGGCAGGAAGCGCTCACCGTTGCGGGCGAACGGCAGCACCTCGATGCCCAGGATGCCGCGGGCTGCCAGCCGCTGGCGAACGCCCGGCGGCACCACGCCCAGGTCTTCACCAATCAGCACGCAGCGATGCCGCCACGATTCCAGCACCAGCAGGTTGATCAGATCCTCGAACGGATAGCGCAGGTAAACGCCCTGCCCGGCGCCCGCCCCGCGGGGAAGCACCCACAGGCGCTGCAGGCCAAGGATATGGTCGATGCGCAGCCCGCCACGGCCGGCCATCACAGCGCGCAGCACGCGGATGAACGGCTCAAAGCCCTCGCGCTGCAGGGCGAAGGGTGACCAGCT
>NZ_CVIW01000049.1:0-5887 GCF_001499715.1 Stenotrophomonas thermophila
GGCCGGCTGCGCGTGATCACGACGGGTGATGGGGTTGCCGGCCAGCGGCCGGCACTACCGAAGGAGCGGCGGCGCCCTGGGGCGCCACCGCGGGACATCATTTGCGCGCGAACGCGAGCAGGTCGGCATTGAACTGGTCGGCGTGGGTGATGGTCAGGCCATGCGGCGCACCGGCGTACACCTTCAGCTCGGCATCCTTGATGATCTGCGAGGACAGCTTCGCCGAGGCATCGAACGGCACGATCTGGTCGTCATCGCCGTGTACCACCAGCGCCGGCACGTCGATCTTCTTCAGGTCTTCGGTGTAGTCCACTTCCGAGAATTCGTGCACGCAGTCGTACTGGCCCTTGACGCCACCGAGCATGCCCTGCAGCCAGAACGCATCACGCATGCCCTGGGTGACGGTATTGCCATCGCGGTTGGCACCGAAGAACGGTGTGGTCAGGTCCTTGAAGAACTGCGAGCGGTCACCGCCCGTGCCCTTGCGGATGCCGTCGAACACCTCCAGCGGCGTGCCGGCCGGGTTGGCATCGGTCTTCAGCATCAGCGGTGGCACCGCGCCGACCAGGACCACCTTGGCCACGCGCTTGCTGCCGTGGCGGCCGACGTAGTGGGCCACTTCGCCGCCGCCGGTGGAATGGCCGACCAGGATCGCTTCCTTCAGGTCCAGCGTCTCGATCACTGCAGCCAGGTCATCGGCGTAGGTGTCCATGTTGTTGCCGTCCCAGGTCTGACTGGAGCGGCCGTGGCTGCGACGGTCATGGGCGACCACGCGGAAGCCGTTCTGGCCCATGAACAGCATCTGCGGATCCCAGGCATCGGACGACAGCGGCCAGCCGTGGGCGAAGACGATCGGCTGGCCGGTACCCCAATCCTTGTAGAAGATGCGGGCGCCGTCGGCGACGGTGATGAAGTTGCTCATTGTGGTTTCCTTGGCGGAAGGGAGGGACGGCCGCGGCGTGGATGCCGGAGCCTCCGGCAGTACAGCGCAGCGCCAGAGCGGCGACTTGCACGGCTGTGCTGGATTGCCCCTGATGTGACGCATATCGCTCTGGCACGAAGCCGTTCCGGCATTGACGATGGCGGCTGCCCTGTCGAGGAGCCTGCAATGTCGAATGCGTTCTGGAGCCTGTGGGTGTGCCTGCTGCTGACCACGGCGGCGCACGCCCGGACCAACGTCTACAAATGCGTGGACGGGCCGCATCCTGTCTACCAGCAGACGCCGTGCCAAGGGCGTGCGGAATGGCGCTGGGAGGTGCCGCCGGAGCCGCCTTCGACAGGTGCGACCGTGGCCAAGCCAGCGAGCCCGGCCTCAAGCCGCCCGCGTGTGGTACGGCAGGCGCGTGCACGGGCTGCACTGATATCGATCAGCGCGGATCCTGCCGCCTGTGAGCGCGCGCGGCAGCAACGCGCAAAGGTGCTGGCCAATGGCAAGCGCATGGACTTCGTGCAGCGCCGGCAACTGGACGATGCCGTGCATGAGGCGTGTCGCTGAAACGAAATGGTGCTGGAAACGACAACGGCGCCCGCAGGCGCCGTTGGACAGGATGCGAGGTGCTGGACCTCAGCGACCGTCGCTGGCCGTCGCCGGTGCCGGCGAGGGCACGCTGTCCGGCTTGGGCAGGCTCAGCTCCGGGTTGCCCTGTTCGGCCTGCAGGATCTGGATGCGGCGCTGCAGGGCGTCCAGCTGGCTGTTCGTGCTCTGCACGTCGCTGCTCAGGCTGACTGCCTGCTGCTGGGCCTGCTGCAGGGCCGCGCTGACCTGGGCCGACTGCGCCTGCTGCTGTTCCATTTCCTGCTGCAGGGTGCGCAGGCGTTCCTCGTTGTAGGCCACCAGGCGCTCGGTATAGCGCTTGCCGGCTTCCAGGCGGGTGGTGTCGATGTAGACCTGGGCAAGCTGCTCGGACTGTTGCGCGAAGGTGCGGTAGACACGCTCGGCGTTGTCGACGGCGTCAGTCTTGATCACCCGCCAGAAATTCTTCTCCTGGAACAGGGCGACGTAGTAGGTCAGGGTGTTGGCGTTGAACAGCAGGCTGGCGCCGTAATTGCCGTTGTAGGTGGTGCGCAGCTCGGTCAGCTGGCGGGCATCCATCAGCTGCTTGAGCTCGTCAACGGTATTGCGCACCACCGGTGCGCTACGAGCGGCCGGCTCTGCGGCAGCTTCGCGGTCGCCACGGGCAGCCATCGCCGCTGGTGCCACCAGCATCATGCTCACGGCCAGCAGTGCCGCGCCGTACGCGCGCCGGGCGAAGACCGCGCCCCCTGAAGTTTCTCGCATGTCTAGACCATCCACGGATGAGTGTGGGTTGAGATGAAAGTGGTTCCCCGCCGGGAGTCTAGCATGTGCGCGGGCGCCGCCAAGGGCGCCCGTCACGGGTCAGTAGACCAGCTGTGCGGCGCTGCACTGGATCGACTGCACGTTGACGTCGGTGCGACCCAGTTCCAGGCCCAGCACGCTGGCCAGCAGGTTGGTCAGCAAGGTGCCGACGCTGTTGAGGACCGGGCGCAAGGCGGACAGGATCGGCTTCAGCAGCGTGCACAGCAGGCCGCTGCAGCTGACCGTGCCATCGGGGTTGGTGACGCCGGCGCCGCCGGTGCCGTCAAGGAACCCGGCCGGCGCGGTCTGTATGTACGAGGCCAGGTTGTTGCGCACGCAGCCGTTGTAGTCGATCAGGTTGCCCAGCAGGCTGTCGCAGCGGTTGATCAGCAGGCCGCCCACCAGCGAGCCGAGCAGTCCATCGAGCACGCCCAGTCCTTGACCGGTGACCGTCACCTTGAACGCATCCCAGACCGGACCGTCCTTGTGGCAGGTGGACAGGTTCAGCAGGCCACAGGCGTAGGGCAGGCCTCCGGGTACGGTCCAGCTGTTGAGCGGGGCCAGTTGCCGGCTGGCGTCGCCATCGCGCAGCAGTGGAATCAACTTGTCCACCTCATACCGGGTGTTCGGCGGGAAGGTGGCCTGCAGGTAACGGTCGGCCAGGGCCTTGGCCGTGTCGTTGGCACTCATGCCCTGCTTGGGTGAACTGAGCATGCCCGACAGCACGCGCAGCAGCTCATTGACAAGGTCGGATACTGCGTTGCCGAGAGCAAGTGGATTGATGCGCGTCGAGCCGGTTTCGCCAGCGGCCAGGGTGAGGTTCTGCGAGCTGGTCAGGGCCGGCAGCGTGATCTTGTCGTTGATCAGGGGTTGTCCGAGCAGTTTCAGCAGCTGTTCGTTGTTCAGCGTCGCGTCGCAGACATTGTTCTTCGAGAAACGCTGCGATGGATCGACGTTGCCGACGCAGGCCCGCAGGACCGACGAATCCACCTGGATGGTGGCTCTGGGTGGATTGGCGCCACACTGGATTCCGGTCAGCGTTCCCATTCCGTTGGCGACATCGACATGCAGCGGCAGGTGCAGGCGCGTGCCCAGCAGGTTCAGAAGTGGCCCCAGTGCGAACAGGTTGTTGCTGTCCACGTCTGCCACCAGCCTTACCTGCGCGTTGTAGGCGCGGCTGCCGACACCGCCGATGGCGATCGATGGCGGCTCGACCACGCCGGCCTGGATCTTGATGCCCAGCAGGTCCAGCCCCTTGACCGCCACGCCGTTGCCATCGTTGGCGATGGAGATCGCAGTGTTGATCAGGTTGAGCACGTTGATCTGTGACTCCAGTGCACTGCCGACCGTGCCGTCGGGCGAGACGACTTCGGCGAACAGGCCGCCGCCGCCGGACTGGCTGCCCAGCACGATGTTGAGCTTGTTGATGTCCAGCTGGGTGGCAACCAGGTCGGACAGGGCGCGCAGCTGCACGCCCACCGTGGAGTCGCGGCCGACCACGGTGGCGGTGGCGTCGACCAGCTGCGCCAGCGAAACCTTGTTGACCGACAGAAGCCGGTTGAAGTCAGCCACGCTGAGGTTGGCGCTCACCGGGATGTCGAGGGCCTTCAACAGACCCGAAGGCGTGACGTTGGCCTGCGCCAGGCCGTCATAGGACAGCACGGTGGCGTTGGTGACATCCAGGCCGACCAGGCGCAGGGTTGACAGCAGCACCGAGTCGCCGTTGGCACGCAGCAGCTGTGAACCCACCGCAAACACGGCCGTCGGTTCGGAACGTCGGGCCACGGCCTCCACGCTGACGGTGGGCAGGGTGGTGTTCTGCCCGAAGAACGGCAGCACGCTGCGCTGCGCGACGACCTGCACGGCGTTGCGCGGGTTGCTGGCATCGATGGTGGTGACGAAGCGGTTGGCGGTGGTGCGGTTGGCGCTCCAGTTGCCGCAGCGGATCTGCAGGCTCCCTTCGAATGTGTTCTGGGTGAGTGCGCTGTGCCGCGCAGCGCTGTTATCGCTGTTGTCCGAGGTGCACAGCTCCAGTCGTTGCGCTCCGGCCAGTGCGGCCAGATCAGCAACTTTCTGCGCATCGCGCTTGGCCCAGAACAGGTAGCCGATTTCGATCAGGCCCAGCATCGCCAGCAACGCCAGCATGACCAGCATCATGGTGATCGACATGCCGCCCCGTGCGCGGCTGAAACTGAACTGGCGTGGGCGTTTCATGGCCTACCTCAGCGTCCGGATGAGGATGATCCCTTGGACTTGGCGACATCGGTCTCAAAAAAGTCCGGGATCTCGTGTTCGAAGCTCTTCATGTAGCGTGCGTAGCTCAGCGTCGCCTGGTCGCCGAGGATCGGCAGGTGCTGCCCGGCCTGCTGTCCGGACGCCTGCAGGCGGAACAGGTTGCGCGCGGTATCACCGATCTGGCTGCGGCCGGGTCGCGCGGTTGCAGCGTTGCCGTCGGTGATGTCCACTGCAGCAGGCGCCGCCTGCGGCACTGGTGCGGGCCGGGCCGCCAGGTCCACGGCGGGCAATGACTCGGACTGCAGCGGCTGCGCAGCCGGCGCTGCCGGTGTGCTGCGGCCAAGCATCTGTCCGGTGAGCGGCTGTTGCTGCGCCTGCACTGCGGCGGCCGGCAGCAGGCAGATCAGAGCGGGCAGCAGGCGTCGGGCCAGGGGCGTCGCGGTCATGGTGTGTTTCCGTTCGGGTGGTCGTTGGCGCTGAAGCGTTCCAGCATCGAGGGCGGCAGGCGCTGTGGATCGCGTTCGTCGCGGCTGTCGCGGCGCGGTTCCGCCGCCAGTCGCGTGACGCCGCGCGGGTTGTTGGTGGCGTCGCTGTCGACAGCGCGCACAGGGGGCGGCACGACCGCCGCAGCAGCCGCTGCGGCCTGGCGCTGCTGCAGGCGGGCCCGGATCTGCGCCGCCTGCTGCTGGATGCTGAGCCGGGTGTCCTTGTTGAGGTTGGCCTGCTGGGCGAGGCGCTCGGCGGTGGCGGTGTCGCCACGCAGCACCGCCCACAGGGCGAGGTTGGCGGTGGCCTTGGCATTGCCTGGGGACAGTTCCAGGGCCTTGGCCAAGGGTTCGCGCGCGCGCTCGAACTGCCCGGCGCGCAGCCTCGCATAGCCCAGATCGCCGAGATAGCTGGTATTCAACGGTTGCAGTTGGGTTGCCCGCGCCAGCGCCTGCTCGCTGCCGGCGTCGTCGTCGCGGCGCGCGGCGATCAGGCCGAGCCCATGCGCGGCTGCGGCGGCCTGGGGGCCGCTGGAAAGCGCGCGGTACAGTGCGATCGCGGCATCGGCCTGGCCGGTCTCTCGCAGCGCATCGGCCTGCAGCAGCCGCAATGCCGGCGGGTCGCCGTAACGCTGGCGGAAGGCGTCGACGTGAGCGAGCGAGGCATACCACGCGCCTTGCTGCTGCATGCGCTCGATCAATTCCAGGTACGCATTGCGGCTGTCCTGCGGTGCCGGTTCGGGCGCAGCCAGGCTGGGCGCGCGCAGGTACTTCGGCGTGGTCGACCCACAACCACTGGTGATGGCGGCGAGGGCAAGCAGCAGGCAGGAGGTGCGCAGGGCAGGCATCA
>NZ_CVIW01000050.1:0-5525 GCF_001499715.1 Stenotrophomonas thermophila
ACTGGGGCCATAGCTCAGCTGGGAGAGCGCCTGCATGGCATGCAGGAGGTCAGCGGTTCGATCCCGCTTGGCTCCACCACTTTCGACACCAGGCCGTCGAGGGTTCTACAACTTGAAGTTTTCGTGCGTCCCCATCGTCTAGAGGCCTAGGACATCACCCTTTCACGGTGGCGACCGGGGTTCGAATCCCCGTGGGGACGCCAATTCTTTGAAAGCCCCGGTCTCGGCCGGGGTTTTTCTTTGCCTGCGATTCCCGGAAGGGCTCTATCCACGCATGGCGTGGATCTACTGCAGGGCCCGGGCAGGTCCACGCCATGTGTGGATGCCCTCACCGCCACCCGCCCTCAGAACCGCCGGTACATCCCGATCGATGCAGGCGCGGTGGGAGCGAAACCAAACCGCGCGTACAAGCGGTGCGCTTCGCCATCTGCCAGAAGGCTGACATACGCCGATGGCGGCAGGTTGGCCTGCATCCAACCATCCAGGCGACGCATCACCTCCTTGCGCAGGCCCTGCCCCTGCAGGCGCGGCAACACGGCGATATCGCAGACCTGCAGGTGGCAGCCGCCATCGCCGACGATGCGTCCCATCGCCACCAGCTCGTTGCCCTGGTAGGCACACACGCCATACAGGGTATTGGGCAGCGCGCGTGCCGCCGCCTCCTGGCTCTTGGCACTGAGGCCCGCCAGTACACGCAGCTGGCAATAGTCTTCAACCGTGGGCACGGCGTCGCGGAACTGGCAGGCGACGGAATCATTCATGCGCTATCTCCCTGTAGGTCGGGCTATCCTGCCTTATCCATGTCGCAGCCGCTGCGACCCACGCCCGCAGAGTTCCCATGTGCTACTCCGCCCTGATCCGCGCCGACTACGCCAAGCTGGTGCGCGAATTCGGCGCCATCCTGTCGCTGGAAGAGTTCGCCGAGCTGTACGCGCACGATCCCGGCAAGAAGCGACCGAAGACCCCGAAGGCCATGGACGACGGATTTGCCGGCGCGCGCACCGAGCAGGGCCGCGATATCGTCGCGAAAATCCAGCAGTGGCATGCGCAGGAACGGCAGCAACTGGAAGCGGAACTGGCCCGCCAGCGCGAGCGGCGCGATATCGCCAATGCCACGCTGGCGACCCGCCCCACCCAGAAAGCCCGCAACGACCTGCGCGTGGCCGGCAACCGCATCGGCCGCGCGCAAGCGCGACTGGAAGACCTGCACCGGGTGCAGCTGCTGCCACGCGACAACCGCATCTTTCCCGGCACCTATGCACCGGTCATGGTCAGCGATGGCGGCAAACGCGTGATCAAGCCGATGCGCTACCAATGCCGGCTGCCGGACAAGACGGCGCGCAACGATGTCCTGTACCCCGGCACCTACAACGCCAGGCGCGACAGCCTGGAAGGCTATTGGCGCGGTGCGTTTGGCCTGCGCCACGGCGTCGTGGTGGTGCAGGCGTTCTATGAGCACGTCCCACGCCATGCCATCGCCGGCCGGATGCTGGGTGCCGACGAGAAGGAACAGGACGTGGTGCTCGAGTTCCGCCCCGAACCGCCACGTGACCTGCTGCTGGCCTGCCTTTGGGCGGAATGGGAGGGACCGGAAGGCCGCCTGCTCTCGTTCGCCACGATCACCGACGCCCCGCCACGCGATGTCGCCGCCGCAGGTCACGATCGCGGCGTGATACCGATCCGCAGGGAGCATCTGGATGCGTGGCTCAATCCCGATCCGGACAACCTGGCCGAGCAGTACCGCGTCCTCGACGACCGCGAGGACATCCGCTACGTGTACGAGGAGGCCGGCTGAAGCGCCGTTCTCACGCCGTTGCGCTGGAACGACCCACCGCACGGGCCAGCGCCCTGGTCAGATCCGCCGACAGATACGGCTTGACCAGCAGTACTCCGGCCAGCATCGACTCGGGCAGCTGCTCAGCCAGCATTCCGGTGGCGAGCACGAATGGTACGCCGCGCGCCGACAATGCTGCCGCCACTGGCTCGCTGGTCTCGTTGCGGGCCAGGCGATAGTCCAGCAGGGCCACATCCGGGGCCGAGTCTTCCAGCATGCGCAATGCTTCAGCCACGCTCGCCGCCAACCCGACCACGGTCGCGCCGGCATGCACCAGCTGCATCTGCAGCAAGGCTGCGCTCATCTCGTCGTTCTCGACCACCAGCACCCTCAGGTCCTGCAACACTGTCATCCGGTACCGCTCCTGGAGGCATTCAAGCCGCCGCAGTATAGCCACCACAGAGCCGATGCCGACAGGAAGCGCCCCGATTGGCCTTGCCTCTATGAAAGCCCTGCCGACCTCGGTTACACTCGCACGCTGCCTGCCGGTGTGGCGGAATGGTATACGCAGCTGACTCAAAATCAGCCGGGGGTAACCCCATGAAGGTTCGAGTCCTTTCACCGGCACCACTGCATCAAAGGCCAGGTCCCTGACCTGGCCTTCTGCATTTCCAGTGCCGGGCGCCGGAGCTGGGATCGATGCCAACGCCCGCCCTGCCCTCGCTCCCCGAGATCCCGACCGCACGGCTGCGTCCACCTCACGCGGATGACACGACGCCCTGGTCGCGCTGCTTCTCACTGCCGGGCGTGGCCAAGCGCAGCTGCACCCTGGACCGCGTGGGGACACCCGTGCCTTCTGGATGAACGCCCGCGGCACAGGCTCCGCGCCAACACAGGGGAACGCAACTGCGACTTCCGGCAAGTATTTAAATAGACGCAGCGCACACTTTTCTTGCAAGCCTCACGTGCTTCTGCCTATCGTGATCCCAGCCGGAGCTGGGGGTGGGGGAATGCATGACGTTGCGTGCGGCGCTGTTTTTTCTGGTTACGCACGCGCTCGTCATTGCCTTTATCGGCCCGCAGGACCCGGTCGGCTCCTACCTGATGCTGATCACCGCACCGCTGCTGGCTGCACTGGCCTGCGTGCGGCGTGCACGTGACAGCCACCAGGCCGCCTGCAAATGGCGGACGCTGGGCGCGGCCGTGGGCCTGTTTTCTCTCGCGCTGCTGGCCCTGCTGCACCGCAATGTGGCCGGCCTCGCCCCTGCGCAGATGACCGCCTCAACACTGATCCTGTACGTGTTCTACCGGATCCCCTTGACCTACGTCGCTGCAAGCCCGGGTGGCGGGAACCGCTACATCCGTGCGGTGGACCTCGGGATCATTGCCCTGCTTTGGCTGCTGTACTACCTGCATGCGCGGGCCATGGCGCCGCAGAACACCGCCTTGTGGACGCAGTGCCTGAACACCATGAGCAGCATGCAGAACAGCCTGGTGTTCTGCTTCGCACTGATCCGTTTCCTGGCCGAGGACAATCCGGACCGCCGCGATTTTTTCCGGACGCTGACGATCTATGCGCTGGGCTACTTCCTGCTGGCCTTCTACATCAATACCTATCAGCCGCAGGTGCCCGACGGCAGTTGGGGCGACCTGCTGATCAGTGGACTGTTCGTGCTGCTGGCCACCCTGGCGGGCAGCCATCGTCGCTACCCGACAGTGGAGGTATCCCGCAGCCTGCGGCGCATCATCGATGCCGGCGTACCACTGATGCTGCCATTGCTGCTGATGCTGGTGGCGCTTCTGGTCGCGCGCCTGCAGCCGACCCTGGCCACGGTCGGCTTCATCGGCTCCCTGCTCGGCTATGCCCTGCGCAGCGTGCTGAGCCAGGTGGAGATCCAGCGCCAGCGCGACGAGCTGGAAAAACTGGCACGGCGTGATCCACTGACCGGCCTGGGCAACCGACGCAGCTTCGATGAATCGCTTGGCGCGGCCCACCGCCGCGCGCGGCGCCAAGGTCTGGGCCTGGCCGTTCTCATGATCGATATCGACCACTTCAAGCGCCTCAATGACACCTATGGCCACCCGGAAGGAGATCAGCGCCTGCAGTCGGTCGCCGCCATTCTTGATGGCTGCCTGCAACGGGGTGACGATCTGCTGGCCCGCTATGGCGGCGAGGAGTTCATCGCTGCCCTGCCCTCGCCCGATGCCGCCCACGCCATGGCCCTGGGCGAGCGGGTCCGCGCTTCGGTCGAAGCGGCTGCCCTGCCCGCCCCCGAGGCCACCGTCACCATCAGCGTCGGCGTGGCGTGGCAGGCACCGGGCGAAGAGCACAATCCGCGCGACCTGGTCGAACGCGCCGACCAGGCCCTGTATCGGGCCAAACGCGCCGGGCGCAACCGCGTATATGGCGACGCAGATACTACGGAAGACAGATGCAACCGCCGGGCCTAGACGGCGTGCAGCGCCGCCGCTCCCTGCCGCTGCCCTGCCGCGCCCTGCACGCGGAAGCTGGCCACGGTCTGCAGCAGCTGCGCCGACTGTTCTTCCATGCTGCGTGCCGCCGCCGATGCCTCCTCGACCAGCGCGGCATTCTGCTGGGTGCCCTGGTCAATCAGATCGACGGCCTGGTTCATCTGCTGGATATCGTCGCTCTGCTGCTGCGCGGCCGTGCTGATTTCGCTCATCAGGTCACTGACCCGGCGCACGTTTGTCACAATCTCATCCATGGTGCGGCCCGCGCTCTCGACCTGCGCGGTACCGGCGCCGATATTGGCCACCGACGCATCGATCAGGTGCTTGATCTCCTTGGCTGCGCTGGCCGAACGCTGCGACAGCTCACGGATCTCGGTGGCAACCACGGCGAAGCCACGACCATGTTCACCGGCGCGCGCGGCCTCCACCGCTGCGTTCAGCGCAAGAATGTTGGTCTGGAAGGCGATGCCGTCGATCACCCCGATGATGTCGACGATGCGCCGCGACGAGGCATTGATCACCGCCATCGTCTCGACCACCTCATGCACCACATTGCCGCCCCGCGCGGCGACATCGGCTGCCCCACCGGCCAGCTGGCTGGCCTGGCGGGCATTGGTTGCGGTGCGCTGCACCGTCTCGGCAAGACCCTTCATCGACACCGCAGTCTCCTCCAGCGAGGCCGCCTGCTGCTCGGTGCGCTGCGACAGGTCGCTGTTGCCCTGCGCGATTTCAGTCGCACCCAAGGCGATGGTGTCGGCCGCGAACTTGATCTGGCCGATGATCGCGGCCATCGCCTCGACCAGCGAATTCACGCCTTCGCACAACTCGGCAATCGGCCCGCTCTTGTCGGCGGTGGCTACGCGCTGGGTCAGGTCACCCAGCTTGGCGGCAGCCACCACCTCTCGGGTCTGCGCCACGGCGCGCTGCATGGCCTGGTTCTCGTGCACCTGCGCGGTGATGTCGGCGGCATACTTCACGACCTTGAACGGCTTTCCGTTGAGGTCCAGGATGGGGTTGTAGGAAGCCTGGATCCAGACCTCGCGCCCGTCCTTGCCCAGGCGCCGATACTGGCCCGCATCATATTCGCCGCGCCCAAGTTTCTCCCAGAACTGGCGATATTCCACGCTGCTGCGATGCCCGGGCTCGACAAACAACGAATGGTGCTGCCCGCGCACTTCGTCCAGGCTGTAGCCGGTCACCGCCAGGAATTTGTCATTGGCCGACAGGATGCGGCCATCCATGCTGAACTCGATCACCGCCTGAGACTTGGCGATCGCCG
>NZ_CVIW01000051.1:0-5250 GCF_001499715.1 Stenotrophomonas thermophila
GGGATGGGATCGGGTGGTTCCACAGCGCTAATTTCACCAGGGAGGCGGTTGGAGCGTCGCCATCCGATACAGCTGGATAAGGCGCCTGCCTCTCATAGATCTTGTGACGTAGCGTGCACTTGGATGCTCTTACGACGCTGTCGTAAAGCCAAGGCAACTTGAGGTTATATGGTCAAGCCGCACGGATCATTAGTATCAGTTAGCTCAATACATTGCTGTACTTACACACCTGACCTATCAACCACGTAGTCTACATGGTTCCTTCAGGGGGCTTGTGCCCCGGGAGATCTCATCTTGAGGCGCGCTTCCCGCTTAGATGCTTTCAGCGGTTATCGCTTCCGAACATAGCTACCCGGCAATGCCACTGGCGTGACAACCGGAACACCAGAGGTTCGTCCACTCCGGTCCTCTCGTACTAGGAGCAGCCCCTCTCAAATCTCCAACGCCCATGGCAGATAGGGACCGAACTGTCTCACGACGTTCTGAACCCAGCTCGCGTACCACTTTAAATGGCGAACAGCCATACCCTTGGGACCGACTACAGCCCCAGGATGTGATGAGCCGACATCGAGGTGCCAAACACCGCCGTCGATATGAACTCTTGGGCGGTATCAGCCTGTTATCCCCGGAGTACCTTTTATCCGTTGAGCGATGGCCCTTCCATACAGAACCACCGGATCACTAAGTCCTAGTTTCCTACCTGCTTGATCCGTCGATCTTGCAGTCAAGCACGCTTATGCCTTTGCACACAGTGCGCGATGTCCGACCGCGCTGAGCGTACCTTCGAGCTCCTCCGTTACTCTTTAGGAGGAGACCGCCCCAGTCAAACTACCCACCATACACGGTCCCCGACCCAGATAATGGGCCCAGGTTAGAACGTCAAGCACGACAGGGTGGTATTTCAAGGATGGCTCCACCACAGCTGGCGCCATGGTTTCATAGCCTCCCACCTATCCTACACAGACGAACTCAACGTTCAGTGTAAAGCTATAGTAAAGGTTCACGGGGTCTTTCCGTCTTGCCACGGGAACGCTGCATCTTCACAGCGATTTCAATTTCACTGAGTCTCGGGTGGAGACAGCGCCGCTGTCGTTACGCCATTCGTGCAGGTCGGAACTTACCCGACAAGGAATTTCGCTACCTTAGGACCGTTATAGTTACGGCCGCCGTTTACTGGGGCTTCGATCAAGAGCTTCGCCTTGCGGCTGACCCCATCAATTAACCTTCCAGCACCGGGCAGGCGTCACACCCTATACGTCCACTTTCGTGTTTGCAGAGTGCTGTGTTTTTGATAAACAGTCGCAGCGGCCTGGTTACTGCGACCCTCTTCAGCTATAGCTCGCACGAGCCACCAAAAAGGGTGCACCTTCTCCCGAAGTTACGGTGCCATGTTGCCTAGTTCCTTCACCCGAGTTCTCTCAAGCGCCTGAGAATTCTCATCCTACCCACCTGTGTCGGTTTACGGTACGGTCTGCGTAAGCTGAAGCTTAGGAGCTTTTCCTGGAAGCGTGGTATCAGTGACTTCGCCATAAAGGCTCGTCTCGGTGCTCGGTCTTAGAGGATCCCGGATTTGCCAAAGATCCAAACCTACCGCCTTTCCCCAGGACAACCAACGCCTGGTACACCTAACCTTCTCCGTCCCTCCATCGCACTTACGCGAGGTGCAGGAATATTAACCTGCTTCCCATCGACTACGACTTTCGTCCTCGCCTTAGGGGCCGACTCACCCTGCGCCGATTAACGTTGCGCAAGGAAACCTTGGGCTTTCGGCGTGCGGGTTTTTCACCCGCATTATCGTTACTCATGTCAGCATTCGCACTTCCGATACCTCCAGCAGACTTCTCAATCCACCTTCAACGGCTTACGGAACGCTCCTCTACCGCGCATACAAAGTATGCACCCCAAGCTTCGGTTCTGTGCTTAGCCCCGTTAAATCTTCCCCGCAGACCGACTCGACCAGTGAGCTATTACGCTTTCTTTAAAGGGTGGCTGCTTCTAAGCCAACCTCCTGGCTGTCTGTGCCTTTCCACATGGTTTTCCACTTAGCACAAAATTTGGGACCTTAGCTGTGGGTCTGGGTTGTTTCCCTTTTCACGACGGACGTTAGCACCCGCCGTGTGTCTCCCATACAGTCCGTCTCGGTATTCGGAGTTTGCAATGGTTTGGTAAGTCGCGATGACCCCCTAGCCATAACAGTGCTCTACCCCCGAGAGGATACATATGAGGCGCTACCTAAATAGCTTTCGAGGAGAACCAGCTATCTCCGGGTTCGATTAGCTTTTCACTCCTAATCACACCTCATCCCCTACCTTTGCAACGGGAGTGGGTTCGGGCCTCCAGTGCGTGTTACCGCACCTTCACCCTGGGCATGACTAGATCACCCGGTTTCGGGTCTACTGCCCGCGACTATGCGCCCTTATCAGACTCGGTTTCCCTTCGCCTCCCCTATACGGTTAAGCTTGCCACGAACAGTAAGTCGCTGACCCATTATACAAAAGGTACGCAGTCACTCCTTGCGGAGCTCCTACTGCTTGTACGCACACGGTTTCAGGTTCTATTTCACTCCCCTCTCCGGGGTTCTTTTCGCCTTTCCCTCACGGTACTGGTTCACTATCGGTCGGTCAGTAGTATTTAGCCTTGGAGGATGGTCCCCCCATGTTCAGACAGGGTTTCACGTGCCCCGCCCTACTCGTCTTCACTGGAATGGCCCTTTCAGATACAGGGCTATCACCTTCTATGGCCGCTCTTTCCAGAGCGTTTTCCTAGAACCAATCCAGCTTAAGGGCTAGTCCGCGTTCGCTCGTCGCTACTTACGGAATCTCGGTTGATTTCTTTTCCTCTGGTTACTTAGATATTTCAGTTCACCAGGTTCGCTTCCAGCAGCTATGTATTCACTGCAGGATACCCGCAAGCGGGTGGGTTTCCCCATTCGGACATTACCGGATCAAAGCTTGTTGCCAGCTCCCCGATACTTTTCGCAGGCTGCCACGTCCTTCATCGCCTCTGACCGCCAAGGCATCCACCGTGTGCGCTTATTCGCTTGACCATATAACCGCAAGTTGCCTTGGGCTATACATGACCCGGGGGTACAAAGCCCGGATACGAATATAACGACTCAATCAATAAAGAGACTTATGTCTCTCGCCTTAGCCTCACGACACGTCTGATAGAACATCTCAAACGCTCGCTACGTCACAAGTTTTAAAAGAACACGTACCAGCCACAGTGCTGATGCGTATAAAGATCGAATGTATGCGTCATTCAGAGAATGGTGGGTCTGGGAGGACTCGAACCACCGACCTCACCCTTATCAGGGGTGCGCTCTAACCACCTGAGCTACAGACCCGGAGCTTGCTTCTTAATCTCCCTGGTGGAGCCTGTCGGGATCGAACCGACGACCCCCTGCTTGCAAAGCAGGTGCTCTCCCAGCTGAGCTAAGGCCCCAGAAAGGGACATCTCACACCGGCCTGGCCGATGCAAATCTCTGAATGCAGGTACTTTGTGAAGGCGCCCGACAGGACGATGCTGTCTTTGCTCAAAAGGAGGTGATCCAGCCGCACCTTCCGATACGGCTACCTTGTTACGACTTCACCCCAGTCATCGGCCACACCGTGGCAAGCGCCCTCCCGAAGGTTAAGCTACCTGCTTCTGGTGCAACAAACTCCCATGGTGTGACGGGCGGTGTGTACAAGGCCCGGGAACGTATTCACCGCAGCAATGCTGATCTGCGATTACTAGCGATTCCGACTTCATGGAGTCGAGTTGCAGACTCCAATCCGGACTGAGATAGGGTTTCTGGGATTGGCTTACCGTCGCCGGCTTGCAGCCCTCTGTCCCTACCATTGTAGTACGTGTGTAGCCCTGGCCGTAAGGGCCATGATGACTTGACGTCATCCCCACCTTCCTCCGGTTTGTCACCGGCGGTCTCCTTAGAGTTCCCACCATTACGTGCTGGCAACTAAGGACAAGGGTTGCGCTCGTTGCGGGACTTAACCCAACATCTCACGACACGAGCTGACGACAGCCATGCAGCACCTGTGTTCGAGTTCCCGAAGGCACCAATCCATCTCTGGAAAGTTCTCGACATGTCAAGGCCAGGTAAGGTTCTTCGCGTTGCATCGAATTAAACCACATACTCCACCGCTTGTGCGGGCCCCCGTCAATTCCTTTGAGTTTCAGTCTTGCGACCGTACTCCCCAGGCGGCGAACTTAACGCGTTAGCTTCGATACTGCGTGCCAAATTGCACCCAACATCCAGTTCGCATCGTTTAGGGCGTGGACTACCAGGGTATCTAATCCTGTTTGCTCCCCACGCTTTCGTGCCTCAGTGTCAATGTTGGTCCAGGTAGCTGCCTTCGCCATGGATGTTCCTCCTGATCTCTACGCATTTCACTGCTACACCAGGAATTCCGCTACCCTCTACCACATTCTAGTCGCCCAGTATCCACTGCAGTTCCCAGGTTGAGCCCAGGGCTTTCACAACGGACTTAAACGACCACCTACGCACGCTTTACGCCCAGTAATTCCGAGTAACGCTTGCACCCTTCGTATTACCGCGGCTGCTGGCACGAAGTTAGCCGGTGCTTATTCTTTGGGTACCGTCATCCCAACCGGGTATTAGCCAGCTGGATTTCTTTCCCAACAAAAGGGCTTTACAACCCGAAGGCCTTCTTCACCCACGCGGTATGGCTGGATCAGGCTTGCGCCCATTGTCCAATATTCCCCACTGCTGCCTCCCGTAGGAGTCTGGACCGTGTCTCAGTTCCAGTGTGGCTGATCATCCTCTCAGACCAGCTACGGATCGTCGCCTTGGTGGGCCTTTACCCCGCCAACTAGCTAATCCGACATCGGCTCATTCAATCGCGCAAGGCCCGAAGGTCCCCTGCTTTCACCCGTAGGTCGTATGCGGTATTAGCGTAAGTTTCCCTACGTTATCCCCCACGAAAGAGTAGATTCCGATGTATTCCTCACCCGTCCGCCACTCGCCACCCAAGGAGCAAGCTCCTCTGTGCTGCCGTTCGACTTGCATGTGTTAGGCCTACCGCCAGCGTTCACTCTGAGCCAGGATCAAACTCTTCACTTAAAACTACATGATCCGAAGATCAAAATTTAAAGCTGCAGATGATTGATGCTGGCAACGTATCGCTTGCTTTAAAACAATTAATAGTTGCTTGATCAAACGTCTGCAAGATGGACAATCATCCTTCCTGCAGGCGCCTTCACAAGATACCTGCGCATACTTTCAAAGAT
>NZ_CVIW01000052.1:0-5034 GCF_001499715.1 Stenotrophomonas thermophila
CCGTGCCGGCGAACAGGGCCGTGGCTTCGCCGTGGTTGCCAGCGAAGTGCGTACCCTCGCCCAGCGCTCGGCCGCCGCCGCCAAGGAAATCAAGGGCCTGATCGACGACTCGGTCGGCAAGGTCAACGACGGTTCGGCGCTGGTGCACAAGGCTGGCGCCACCATGGGCGAGATCGTCGCCTCGGTGCAGCGCGTGACCGACATCATGGCCGAGATCTCCGCCGCATCGCAGGAACAGAGCGCCGGCATCGAGCAGGTCAACCAGACCGTGGTGCAGATGGACGAAACCACGCAGCAGAATGCTGCTCTGGTGGAGGAAGCCACCGCCGCCGCCCGTGCCATGGAAGAACAGGCCGGCCACCTCAGCGAGGCCGTGTCGATCTTCGTGGTCGACGAGGCCGATACCGTGGCTGCCCCCGCGCGCGCCGCGGCCCCGGCCCCGCGTGCTGCCGCACCGGCGGCACCGGCTCCGGCCGCCCCGCCCGCCCGCCGCAGCGCGGGTGGTCGCCCGATGGCCACCGAACTGGCCGACGGGGACTGGCAGGAATTCTGATGCCTGCCTGATCGGATGTACTAGAACGCCCTGGCCGTGCGCCGGGGCGTTTTTGTTTACCGGGTATCTGGATATCCAGCCAACGGCGAAGCCCCTCGGGGTGGTCGCGGAAAGCGCTTGGCTAGCGAGGGTTGGCCGGGAGGGTGGGCTGCGCAGGGGGCGCCGTGAATACGTCCCTGTAGGCTCGGGCGCGCCATCCATGGCGCTTACGCCCCTGCGCAACCCACCCTCCCGGCCACGGACAGTTTCCGTGCGCGTCCACCCCGGATTGAAGAAAGAAGAGCAAGAGCAAGAACAACAGCCGCATTGCTTCCGGGGTCAGATCCGTTTTCGGCAGGAAAACGGATCTGACCCCTCTTTCCACCTGGAAACCCAACGCTCTTTCCGTCCGACACCGAAATGCCGAGACGGCTGGGCCGGGGTGGGCAGGCAGGACCGTTGGCGCCATGGATGGCGCCATCGAGCCCCCAAGGACGGGTTTACGGCGTGTCCTGCCTGCCCACCCCGGCCCAGCCACTTACTGACAATCCAGCGCCGACCAACCGCTGTTGCTGTTGCTGTTGCTGTTGCTGTTGCTGTTGCTGTTGCTGTTGCTGTTGCTGTTGCTGTTGCTGTTGCTGTTGCTGTTGCCGTTGCTGTTGCCGTTGCTTCAGAAGCCTGCCGCAGGCAGCGCCGCAGCCGCCGCTGCAAGGAAACCTGAATACGTTCCGACACCGCACCTCAATCCCCCGCCCCAGCGGCCGATAACGGGGTTGTCACCGCTTGTCCCGCCGTGACCGGCTCCGCGCCGCCCGCCCGTTTCGACCTGGTCCTGCTCGATGAATCTCCTGCATCGCTGGCAACACTACTTCAGCAATCTCTCCGTCCGGCGCAAGCTCAACCTGCTGACGCTGCTCATCGCGCTCGGCGTGATCGCGCTGTCGGTGATCGCCGCCCGCATGCAGTACCTGGACCTCACCGAGACCCGCAAGACCGCGCTGAAGACCCAGGTCGAACTCAGCTACGGCATCCTCCAGCACTACCACCGTCTGGCCGGCACCGGCGAACTCAGCGAGGACGCCGCGAAGAGCGCCGCGTTGCAGGCCCTGGAAGTGATGCGCGCCGAGAACGATACGTACTACTTCAACATCTACGACACCGGCTACCGCCTGCTGATGCACCCGTTCCGCAAGGACCTGGTCGGCAAGGACATGAAGGACTTCCGCACCGACGACGGCGTGCGCATCTATTACGACCAGGTCGAAGCGGCCAAGGCCGGCGGTGGCTTCGTCAACTATCGATGGGCCAAGCCGGGCAGCAAGGGCGAGGTCGAGAAGGTCGCCTACGCCGGCCTGTTCGCGCCGTGGAACTGGGTGGTCAGCAGCGGCGTCTACATGGACGACGTGCAGCGGCAGGCGCTGGTGTTCACCGCCATCATGGCGATCTCCGGTGGTGTACTGGTGCTGATCGTGCTGGCCCTGAGCTGGGTCATCGGCAACCGTATCGCGCGCCCGCTGAAGCAGGCTACCGCCGTCGCCGAAGGCATCGCCAATGGCAAGCTGGACAGCCATATCGGCCCGCAGCCGCATGACGAACCCGGTCGCCTGCTGGAGGCCATGTCCGGCATGCAGCAGCAGCTGCATGCGGTCATCGGCGGCCAGCGCGAAATGGCCCGCCGTCACGATGCCGGCGAACTGAGTTACCGCATCGACGCCAGTGTCTTCCCCGGCGAGTACGGGCTGATGGTGCACGAGACCAACGCCCTGGTCGGCAGCCACGTGCAGACCCTGCACGATGTGCTGGACGTGGTGCAGCAGTACGCGGTCGGCGACCTCAGCCGCGACATCGCGCGCTACCCCGGCGAAAAGGCCGCAATGACCACCACCGTCGACACGGTCAAGGCCAACCTCGGCCGCATCAATGCCGAGATCAAGCAGCTGGCCAGTGCCGCTGCCGCGGGCGACTTCAGCCGCCGTGGCGACGCGCAGCGCTTCGATCACGATTTCCGTCTCATGCTGGAAAACCTCAACTCGATGATGGCGGTCAGCGATGACAACCTCGGCAAGCTCTCGCAGCTGCTGTCGGCCATCGCCGAAGGTGACCTGACCGCGCGCATGCACGGCGACTACCAGGGCGTGTTCGCACGGATGCGCGACGATGCCAACACCACCGTCGCACAGCTGACCCAGATCGTCGGCCAGATCCAGGCCAGCGCTTCGAGCATCACGCTCGCCGCCGGCGAGATCGCCTCCGGCAACAGTGATCTGTCACGCCGCACCGAGCAGCAGGCCGCCAACCTGGAAGAAACCGCAGCCTCAATGGAGGAACTGACCTCCACCGTGCGCCAGAATGCCGAACACGCCCGCCAGGCCAACCAGCTCGCCATCGGCGCGCAGTCTGTTGCCTCCCAGGGCGGCAGCGTGGTCGGCCAGGTGGTCAGTACCATGTCGGCCATCGAAGCCTCGTCGAAGAAAATCGCCGAGATCATCAGCGTCATCGACGGCATCGCGTTCCAGACCAACATCCTGGCACTGAACGCCGCGGTGGAAGCCGCCCGTGCCGGCGAACAGGGCCGTGGCTTCGCCGTGGTTGCCAGCGAAGTGCGTACCCTCGCCCAGCGCTCGGCCGCCGCCGCCAAGGAAATCAAGGGCCTGATCGATGACTCGGTCGGCAAGGTCAACGATGGCTCGGCGCTGGTGCACAAGGCTGGCGCCACCATGGGCGAGATCGTCGCCTCGGTGCAGCGCGTGACCGACATCATGGCCGAGATCTCTGCCGCTTCGCAGGAGCAGAGCGCCGGCATCGAGCAGGTCAACCAGACCGTGGTGCAGATGGACGAAACCACCCAGCAGAACGCTGCGCTGGTGGAGGAAGCCACCGCCGCCGCGCGTGCGATGGAAGACCAGGCCGCGCAGCTGGCCGATGCCGTGGCGATCTTCCGCCTCGACAACCAGGTCTCCGCCGCAGTGAAGGCTGTCGCCGAACGCGTGGAATCGGCGTGCATCACCACCGTGGCACGTCCGCAGCCGACCGGAACGCCCGCGCCGGTACGTCGCAGCAGCAACGCCCGCACCTTCGCCGCCAGCGACAGCGACTGGCAGGAATTCTGAGACCCACCCGCAGCGGCTTCGGCCCCCCCCCCCGCCGATGGACACGTCCCCCGTGCAAAGTCCTACTCCCATCGTTACCGGCCCACGCGAATTCGAGTTCGCCGACCGTGATTTCCGCCGCGTCTGCGACCTGATCTACCAGCGCGTGGGCATTGCGCTTGCGCCGGCAAAGCGCGACATGGTCTATGGCCGCCTGTCGCGCCGCCTGCGCACGCTGGGCATGCGCAGCTTCCAGCAGTACCTGGACCATCTGGAACAGGAAGACGGTGACGAGTGGCAGGCGTTCACCAACGCCCTGACCACCAACCTGACCTCGTTCTTCCGCGAACCGCATCACTTCGACAAGCTGCGCGAGGAGCTGCAGCAGCGCTCCAGCCGCACGCCGCTGCTGTTGTGGTCGTGCGCAGCGTCCACCGGCGAAGAACCCTATTCAATGGCGATTACCGCCTGTGAGGCCTTCGGTACGCTGAAGCCGCCGGTGCGCATCATCGCCACCGACGTCGACACCCAGGTGCTGGCCACCGCCGGCCGAGGTGTCTACAACATCGACCGTGTGACCAACCTCGACCCGGACCTGCGCCGGCGCTACTTCCAGCGCGGCAGCGGCCCCAACGAGGGCCAGTGCCGCGTGCTGCCGGCACTGCGCGAGCTGATCGAGTTCCGCCCACTGAACCTGCTTGCCCCGCGCTACGACGTCGGCGGCCCGTTCGATGCGTTGTTCTGCCGCAACGTGATGATCTACTTCGACAAGCCAACCCAGCGCGCGATCCTCGGCCGGCTGGTACAGCACCTGGCCGATGACGGCCTGCTTTACACCGGACACTCGGAGAACTACCTGCACGCCGCCGACCTGATCCAGCCCTGTGGCCGCACCCTGTACCGCCGCGCGGCAAAGGCCGGTGCATGAACGCCTCGCTGCGTACCGACGATGTGATGCGCTACCAGGATGCGCGCTTCCAGACCATTGCCGCCAAGCTGCTGCCGACCCAGTACCTGGTGGTGGACGACACCACCGCGCTGACCACCACGCTGGGTTCCTGCGTGGCGGCCTGCCTGCGGGACCCGGTACTGAAGATCGGTGGCATGAACCATTTCCTGCTCCCCGAGGGCAATGCCGGCGACGGCGCGCCCGCGCGTTACGGCAGCTACGCGATGGAACTGCTGATCAACGACATGCTCAAGCGCGGCGCCCACCGCAAGCGCATCGAGGCCAAGGTGTTCGGCGGCGCCAACGTGCTCAAGGGATTCACCAGCAATCCGGTCGGTACCCGTAACGCCGAGTTCGTGCGCCAGTACCTGCAGGCCGAGCATATCCCGATCATCGCCGAGGACCTGTGCGGCATCCATCCGCGCAAGATCTGGTTCTTCGCCGATACCGGCCGCGTGGTGGTG
>NZ_CVIW01000053.1:0-4659 GCF_001499715.1 Stenotrophomonas thermophila
GCGTGCCGGTGAACAGGGCCGTGGCTTCGCCGTGGTCGCCAGCGAAGTGCGTACCCTCGCCCAGCGCTCGGCCGCCGCCGCCAAGGAAATCAAGGGCCTGATCGACGACTCGGTGGGCAAGGTCGCCGAAGGCTCCAGCCTGGTGCACCAGGCCGGCAGCACCATGGGCGAGATCGTCGCCTCGGTGCAGCGCGTGACCGACATCATGGCCGAGATCTCCGCCGCATCGCAGGAACAGAGCGCCGGCATCGAGCAGGTCAACCAGACCGTGGTGCAGATGGACGAAACCACCCAGCAGAACGCTGCGCTGGTGGAGGAAGCCACCGCCGCCGCGCGTGCGATGGAAGACCAGGCCGTGCAGCTGGGCGAAGCCGTGGCCCGCTTCCGGCTGGCATCGCAGGGCACGGCGGCCATTCCGGCGCGTCCGCTGGCGGCGCCGGTACCGCGCCAGGTCGCAGCTGCCGCACCGGCCGTGAAGGCGGCCCCGGCACGTACGCTGCGCACCGGGACAGCCCAGTCGGCGCTGGCTGCAGACGGCGACTGGCAGGAGTTCTGATGTCGCCAGGGTCGGACCCTTCTCCCTCGGGAAAGGGGTCTGGCCCCTTACGCATGGAAAGTGATGCAAATCCCACTTCATAATCCGGTGCAGAGGCCGATATCCCCATCGAGCCTCGCGCCAACGCGTGCTGGCGCCCGCCCCTGACCGTAGATTCCATGTCCGACGGCAACGACACTGCAGTGCATGATGTCCACGCGGCTGATGCCGCCGACGAACGTTTCCTGGTCCGCAACCCGCGCCAGTTGCGCCAGCTGCTGCGCTCGCTGATCGACCAGCGATCACTGATCAATGCCCATATCGACGGCCGCGACCGGTCGTTCCCGACCGCACTGCTCGAACTCGAAGAGGATGAAGACTACCTGCTGCTCGATGGCAGCCTGCAGGAGGCTTCCAACCGCGCCGCCGAACAGGCCGACCATCTGCTGTGCTTCGCCCAGCTCGAGCGTGTCCTCGTGCGGTTCCGCCTGCACGCGCTGGAGCGCGTGGACAACGACGGGCACGTTGCCTTCCGCGCCCCCCTTCCGGACGAACTGGTGCATCTGCAACGCCGTGAGATGTACCGGCTGGAAACCCCCGTCACCGATTCGCCCCAACTGCTGATCCCCGCCGGCGAGAGCCGCGCCGACGCCCTGTCGATGCGGGTGGTGGACATCAGTGGCGGCGGCCTGGCGGTCGCCGTGCCAACCGATTGCGCAGTGTTCAGCCTGCAGAAGCGCTACCCGGCGGTGCTGTCGTTGCCCGACGGCCCGGACCTGGAGATCGGGCTGGTTGTCTGCAACCTGTTGCCGCAGCGCCAACCCAACGGGATCGAGATCAAGCGGGTGGGCATGCGCTTTGACACCCTGCCGCGCGGCGCCGACAGCGCCATCCAGCGCTACATCTTCCGCATCGACCGACAGCGCAAGGCACGCCGCAACGGCGAGCTGTAGGGCGCGTTCAATGGGTAGTGGCGGCCGCTGGCCGGCAACCCGCATATTGCCGTTGCCGGCCAGCGGCCGGCACTACCGATCCTCGGCAGACCCAAGCGATGCGCGGATACCCACCGCGCCCCGGTAGACCCACGCCATGCGCGGATGCCTCCGAGCCGGCACCTAAAGTCCCCCCCGGCGGGGCCGATATCGAGCCTGACACCGGGACTTCCGGCAGAACCAGGACCCCTCGATGAACGACAAGACCAACTCCGCCGCCAGCGCCGGTGGCGAATTCCTCAGCTTCACCCTTGGTGACGAGCACTACGGCGTGGACATCCTCAAGGTGCAGGAAATCCGCGGCTACGACGCCGTCACCCGGGTGCCGGATGCACCGGACTACATCAAGGGCGTGATCAACCTGCGCGGCACCATCGTGCCGGTCATCGACCTGCGCCTGAAGCTGCGCCTGGACAATGCCCGCTACGACGCCTTCACCGTGATGATCGTGCTGAACGTCGAAGACCGCGTGGTCGGCATCGTGGTCGACAGCGTCTCGGACGTCATCCCGCTGTCGGCCGAGCAGATCCGTCCGACCCCGGAATTCGGCGCTGCCGTCGACACCCGCTTCATCTCCGGCATCGGCACCCACGACGACCGCATGCTGATCCTGCTGGACATCGAGACCCTGCTCGACAGCGCCGACATGGGGCAGAACGCCCTTGCCGAAGACGCTGCTGCCTGACCGAGCGGACCTGCTTCACGTTCCGGTCACAAAACCCTTCAGTTCTCCCCGGCAGTGCCGATAGGGGGACAGAAGCCGGTCGCGCAGGAGCGCGCGGAACCGGAACGACCATCACCATCCCCGGAGATATACCTCGATGAAGTCCCTGCTTGCGTTCGTTTCGGCCGCTGTCCTGGCCACCACCGCTTCCTCCGCGTTCGCCCAGTCGGCCGACATGATCCCGCCGGAACTGGCACCGCGCTCGGTCGGCAAGGACGGCATGGTCTGCGGCAAGGTCGAGAAGGCCCGCTACGCAGAAGGTTCCGAAGGCCAGCCGACCTTCCTTTACATGGGCGGCGCCTTCCCGCGCCACACCTTCTCGGCCCGCATCGCCGGCGAGAACCGCAGCAAGTTCTCCTTCCCGCTGGAAACCCTGGAAGGCAAGACCGTCTGCGTGATCGGCAAGATCCAGCGTGACGCCTCGCGCGCGGAAATCGAAGTCAGCTCGCCGGCTGGCCTGAAGCTGGCCAACATCAAGTAATCCGCTGTCCGTCGGACCACGCCGGTGCTGGTGCCGGCGTGGTTTCTGCTGCAACCGGGCCCGATGCCCGGGCGCGTCTGCCTTAGGAGCTCGCAACGCCCATGCCGTGGATCAACAACCTGAAACTGATGCCGAAGCTGCTGCTGACTTTCGGCGTCCTCCTGCTGGTGATGCTGTTGCAGGGCATCGTCGCCTATCGCGGCCTGCATTCGCTGAACAACGTCACCACCGAGCTGGCCGGTTCACGCATGGAGAGCATCCGCCTCGCCGGCGAGATGCGCGGCATGCTGGGCGAATACCGCAATGCCGCCTACCAGCAACTGATCCGGGCCAGCGACGACGTCAAGTCCGATGCGCGCAAGCAGGGCGTCGAGCTGCGCGCGAGCATGGACAAGTCGATCAAGGAGTACCCGAAGCTGGTCGACAACGCGCAGCAGAAGAAGCTGTTCGACACCTTCGCCAAGGAGTGGAAGGACGCCCTGGCCTCCTATGACAGTGTCACCGAGATGCTGGAACTGGACCTGCCGGACGATGCCATCGATACCTTCGTCGGCGAAACCCGCACCAAGCACCGCAAGGCCGCCTCGGCACTGGAAGCGCTGATCGCCGAAGACAACCGCCTGGCCCGCGCCTCG
This sequence comes from Stenotrophomonas thermophila, assembly GCF_001499715.1. Taxonomy (NCBI): domain Bacteria; kingdom Pseudomonadati; phylum Pseudomonadota; class Gammaproteobacteria; order Lysobacterales; family Lysobacteraceae; genus Stenotrophomonas; species Stenotrophomonas thermophila. The sequence goes on from NZ_CVIW01000053.1 coordinate 3,368, forward strand.
CGCGAACAGGCCGCGTCCACCTATTCCGCCTCGGCCGTGCTGACCGTGATCGCCCTGCTGGGTGGCGCCGCGCTCGGCCTGGTGCTGGTCTGGCTGTTCGCCCGCGCACTGGTCGGCAGCGTGCGCGGCGCCGTCTCGGTCGCCAACGACGTAGCCGGTGGCAAGCTCGATGGCCATATCGACGTCAGCCGCCAGGACGAGGTAGGCGAACTGATGCAGGCCATGCAGCGCATGCAGCGCGACCTGCGCGAACGCATCGAGACCGACCAGGCGGTCGCCCGCGAGAACCTGCGCATCCGCACCGCGCTGGATTACAGCTCCACCGGCGTGTACCTGACTGATACCAGCAACACCATCGTTTACACCAATCGCGCCCTGCAGCAGACCCTGAGCCAGTACCAGGACGACGTGCGCCGCGACCTGCCGGACTTCGATGCCCAGGCCTCGCTGATCGGCAAGCCGGTCACCGTGCTTGAGCACCGTGGCGAAATGGACCAGACCCTGCTGGGCAACCTGAAGGCGCACGGTGTCGCCCGCCGCCCGATGCAGTATGGCGACGCCCAGTTTGCCCAGGTCGTCTCGACCATCCGCAATGAGGACGGTGACACTGTCGGCTACGTGGTGGAATGGCGCGACCGTACCCAGGAAGCGCAGGTTGAAGCGGAAGTGGCCCGCGTGATCGCCCAGGCCGCCGCCGGCGACCTCTCCGGCCGCATCGATGCCAGCGACAAGGAAGGCTTCTTCCTGCAGCTCGCCCAGCAGATCAACGGCCTGCTGGACGCCAACGCCGGCAGCATCGAACAGATCTCCGGCCTGCTCGCCGCACTGTCGCAGGGTGACCTGACCGTGCGCATGCACGGCGACTACCAGGGCGTGTTCGCCCGTATGCGCGACGATGCCAACGCCACGGCCGCGCAGCTGAGCGAGATCGTCACCCGCATCAAGCAGTCCAGCCGCGCGATCAGCTCGGCCGCCGGCGAGATCGCCTCGGGCAACAGCGATCTGTCGCGCCGTACCGAACAGCAGGCCGCCAATCTGGAAGAAACCGCAGCCTCGATGGAGGAACTGACCTCCACCGTGCGCCAGAACGCCGAACACGCCCGCCAGGCCAACCAGCTCGCCATCGGCGCCCATGGCGTCGCCTCGCTGGGCGGTGAGGTGGTCGGCCAGGTGGTTACCACCATGTCGGCCATCGAAGCCTCGTCGAAGAAGATCGCCGAGATCATCAGCGTCATCGACGGCATCGCGTTCCAGACCAACATCCTGGCACTGAACGCCGCGGTGGAAGCCGC
>NZ_CVIW01000054.1:0-4597 GCF_001499715.1 Stenotrophomonas thermophila
ACCCACTGAGCGGCGAACCGCGGCGGTTCAGCAGCCGGCGTCGTCTTTACCTGCCGGAGCAAGGCGGGTAGGGCTGTTCAGCGGAGCGGGCGCCGCGCCAGCCAGCGGTCCAGCTCGGCCGCGAACAGCTGCCGGTCGCGCGGTCCCAGTGGCGGCGGGCCGCCGGTCTGCACCCCGGCGCCACGCAGCTCTTCCATGAAATTGCGCATCGACAGCCGCTCGGCCATGTTGTTCGGCGTGTACAGCTGGCCGCGTGGGTTCAGCGCCACGGCCTTCTTCTCCAGCACCAGCGCAGCCAGCGGGATGTCCTGGGTGACGACCAGGTCTCCGGCAGCGACCCGTTCGACGATGGCGCTGTCGGCCACGTCCAGGCCTTGGGGCACCTGGATCGAACGCAGCCAGCGTGAGGGCGGGGTGCGGATCCGCTGGTTGGCAACCAGGGTCAGTTCGATCCCGACCCGTTCAGCGGCCCGGAACAGGATGTCGCGAATGACGGTGGGGCAGGCGTCCGCGTCCACCCAGATGCGGGGGAGGGCGGGTTCAGCTTGGGTTTCAGCTTCAGTCATTTACCCAGTGTAGGGTAGGAAAATCCTGAATGGGGACTCAGGGTTAGCCTCGACCGGCTGCCAACCCTTGCCACGTCTAGCGGGCGGGGCCAGCCCATGAACGCCCCGGCTATCGCTTTTTGCAGAAAACACGCGTATCGTTGGTCCCACTGTGTTTGCTAGGGTCACCGTGAATCGTGGCCTGGTGCAGTTGATCTCACGATCCGCTCATCGATCCGCTTTACCAACGCCTGCAACTCAGTCTCGGCCCCGATACCCGGTGGCTGCGATTTTTTCAACATGTGTTTCAGGAGTTAGTCAAATGTCTGATCGTCAGACCGGCACCGTCAAGTGGTTCAACGACGCCAAGGGCTTCGGCTTCATCACCCCGGAAAGCGGCCCGGACCTGTTTGTGCACTTCCGTGCCATCCAGGGCACCGGCTTCAAGACCCTGCAGGAAGGCCAGAAGGTTACCTTCATCGCCGTCCAGGGTCAGAAGGGTATGCAGGCTGACCAGGTGCAGGCGGTCTAATCCGTCTGCTGCCGTTTGGTAGCCAGAACGCCGGAAGCGAAAGCTTCCGGCGTTTTTTGTTGCCTGCTGTTCTGTAGCGGCGAGCCATGCTCGACTGCTTTCCAAAGACAGTCGAGCATGGCTCGACTCTACATCGGGCATGCACTGCGCGCGGTACGATGCGGGCCTCCCCAAGGATCATCCCCCATGCGCATCGTCCATCACCTGGAAAACTCCCGTTCCCTGCGCGTGCTGTGGATGCTGGAGGAGCTGGGGCTGGACTACGAACTGCGCCGTTATCCCCGCGATCCGAAGACGCTGCTGGCACCGCCCGAGCTGCGCAACGTGCATCCGCTGGGCAAGTCGCCGGTCCTGCAGGATGGCGAGCTGGTACTGGCCGAGTCCGGTGCCATCCTCGACTACCTCGCGGATCGCTATGACACCCAACGCCAGCTGTCGCCGTCACCGATACCGGCCGACGGGGCCGAACGCATCGCTTATCGCTACTGGCTGCACTACGCGGAAGGCTCGGCGATGCCGCCGCTGCTGTTGACCCTGGTGATGGGTCGCATCCGCAACGCGCCGATGCCGTTCTTCGCCCGCCCGATCGCGCGCAGCATCGCCGACAAGGCCGAGCGCGGCTTCATTGGTCCGCAGCGGCGCCTGCACCTGGACTGGATGGAGCGCCGCTTGGCCGAAAGCCCTTGGTTCGCGGGTGATCGGTTCAGCGCAGCCGACATCCAGATGAGCTTTCCGATCCAGGCTGCGGCCGCGCGCGGCGGTGGCCTCGACGACAAGCCGGCGCTGCGCGGCTTCCTCAAGCGCATTGGCGAGCGCCCGGCCTACCAGCGCGCCGAGGCCCACGGTGGACATCTGCAGGCGCTGAGCGCCAATTGAGGCCGTCGGCCGTCGCCCCCATCTTCAACACCATGGATAACGACAGCCCCCGTTTCGACAATCGCCTGCTGAATGCCCTGCCGGGTGACCCCGAATCCGGCCCGCGCAGGCGTGAAGTGCTGGGCGCCGCCTGGTCGCCGGTGATGCCGACGCCCGTGGCGGCGCCCACGCTGTTGGCCTGGTCGCCGGAGGTGGCCGCGATGCTCGGCTTCGATGCCGATGAAGTGGAGAGCGATGGCTTCGCCGATGTGTTCGGTGGCAATGCGCTGTACCCCGGCATGCAGCCGTGGGCGGCCAATTATGGCGGGCATCAGTTCGGCCACTGGGCGGGGCAGCTGGGTGATGGCCGCGCGATCTCGCTGGGCGAACTGGTCGCACCCGATGGCTGTCATTGGGAGCTGCAGCTGAAGGGTGCCGGCCCCACCCCGTATTCGCGGGGCGCCGATGGCCGCGCGGTGCTGCGCTCGTCCATCCGCGAATTCCTGTGCAGCGAGGCGATGCATCACCTGGGCGTGCCGACCACGCGCGCGTTGTCGCTGGTCGGCACCGGCGAAGACGTGGTGCGTGACATGTTCTACGACGGTCATCCCCGCGCCGAACCCGGTGCCATCGTGTGCCGTGTATCGCCGTCGTTCCTGCGCTTCGGCTCATTCGAACTGCCGGCCTCGCGTGGTGAAACTGGCTTGTTGCGGCAGCTGGTCGACGCGTGCATCGCCCGCGACTTTCCGGAGCTCGAAGGGCAGGGCGAGGCGCTGTACGGCGACTGGTTCGCGCAGATCGCGGTGCGCACTGCCGAGATGATCGCGCACTGGATGCGCGTCGGCTTCGTGCATGGCGTGATGAACACCGACAACCTGTCCGTGCTAGGCCTGACGCTGGATTACGGTCCCTATGGATGGGTCGAGGACTTCGATCCGGACTGGACGCCGAACACCACCGATGCCCAAGGCCGGCGCTATCGTTTCGGCATCCAACCGCAGGTGGCGTACTGGAACCTGAGCCGACTGGCGCAGGCGTTGTCGCCATTGTTTGCCGATGTCGAACCGTTGCAAGCGGGACTGGCGGCGTACCAGTCCACGTTCGTTGCCTGCACCCGTCGCGATGCAGCGGCCAAGCTCGGCCTGGCAGCGGCGGATGATGAGGACCTGCAGCTCTACCTGCGCTGGCAGCAGCTGATGCAGGACGGCAGCATGGACATGACGCTGGCCTGGCGCGCGCTGATGCGCGTTGATCCAACGTCGCCCGATGTGGGCGTGCTTGACGCGGTGTACTACGACGAGGCGCGCCAGCAGTCGGTGCAGGCACCGCTGCAGCAGTGGTTGCAGGACTACACGGCGCGGCTGCGCGTGGATCCGCTGTCGGCCAGCGAGCGCACGGCGAAAATGGCCGCGGCCAATCCGCTGTACGTGCTGCGCAACTGGCTGGCCCAGGAGGCCATCGATCGCGCCGAGCAGGGCGACCTCGGCGGTGTTCACGCGTTGCAGGACGTACTGCGCAATCCATACACCGAGCGTGCCGGTCTGGAACACTTCGCCAGCAAGCGCCCGGCGTGGGCCGACAATCGCGCCGGCTGCTCGATGCTGTCCTGCAGTTCCTGAGGGGGGGGTCGGCAGGGCTGCGCCCTGCACCTGCAGAGGCCAGATCAAAATCCAGAGCCAAAGCCAGAGCCAAAGCCAGAGCCAAAGCCAGAGCCAAAGCCAGAGCCAAAGCCAGAGCCAAAGCCAGAGCCAAAGCCAAAGCGGCTCTGGATTGTCGATGGTCTGGCGGGGCGGTGTGGGGCTGCAGGACACGCCGTAAACCCATCCTTGGGGGCTCGATGGCGCCATCCATGGCGCCAACGGTCCTGCAGCCCCACACCGCCCCACCTCCGACAGATTCCCGCTGCTGTGGGTAGGTGTCGACCTTGGTCGACACGGTAGATCCACGCCACGCGTGGATGCTCTTCGTTCAATTCTCGAAATATTCGATTTCGATAGAGATTCATCCACGCATGGCGTGGATCTACAGAAAGCAATGCCCGACAGATCGCAGAAATCTGTCGAAGGCGGGGTGGGTCCGGTTGCGGGAGTGTCCGCGGCATGGATGCCGCGGCCAAGCCCCCATGGATGGGTCTACGGCGTCTCCCGCAACCGGACCCACCCCGGCATCCCACAGGAAACCCGCTGTTGCCTTTGCTGTTGCTGTTGTTGTTGCCGTTGAGGTTGCCGGCCAGCGGCCGGCACTACCGCAGGTGCCGGGCGCAGCCCGCCGACACCCCCGACAGACAGCCGGCGCCCAGAACAGGTACCCTATGCCGCCATCAGATAGTCAATGTGACATGACCGACGCCCTCGTCGCTCCGCAGTGGGCCTCCCGCCTGCGCGACATCGCCGACTTCCCCAAGCCCGGCATCCTGTTCAAGGACATCATGCCGCTGCTCGCCCACGGCGGGGATTTCCACGGTGCGATCACCGCGATGGCCGACCGCTGGCGCGACCAGAAGCTGGATGCCGTGGTGGGCATCGAATCGCGCGGCTTCATCCTCGGCGCCGCGATGGCGCTGGAACTGGGGGTGGCTTCGTGCCGGTGCGCAAGCCGGGCAAGCTGCCGGGCCAGGTGCTGCGCGAGGAATACACGCTCGAATACCGCAGCGACTGCATCGAGG
>NZ_CVIW01000055.1:0-4041 GCF_001499715.1 Stenotrophomonas thermophila
CCGCTCATCCGTGCCAGCTCACCCAGCTGCGCGCGGCCGGCCGCTTCGGCGCCCCAGCCCACCAGCATCATGAAAAATGGCACCAGCGGCGCAGTGAACAGCAGGATCAGCGCCACCACCCAGTCGACCCAGGCGACAGCGGCCAGGATCAGCAGCGGCACCACCACCACTTCAGTGCGCACCGGCAGGAAGCCGCTGTAATAGCTCTCGATCGCATCACCGTGATGCAGCATCAGTTCGCCCAGTTCGCCGGTGCGGCGCTGCCGCAGCCACAGTGGGCCGTGGCCCAGCAGGCGTGCGAACACGCGTTCGCGCAATGCCAGGCGTGCGGCGTCGGCCACGTCACCGGCAGCCGCCTGGGTGGCGCTGCCCAGCAGCGTGCGCAGCACCAGGATCACCGCCAGCCCACCCAGCGCTGGCAGTCCCGAGGCCAGCGGCACGCGCTCCACCAGCACCTGCTGCACCAGCCAGGCGATGGCGGCAGCCTGGCCGATCAACAGCGCGCCGGACAGGCTGATGCACAGCGCGGCCAAGCGCTGGCGGCCCCGGGCGGAGCGTGCCAGGTCGGCCAGCCAGGCCGTGCGCACACGCCGCTGGCGGGCGGTTTCAGCTTCCGGGGACAGGCCGTCAGGGGTCGTTTCGGCAGCGCTCAAGAGGTCTTCACGGGCAACGGGGGAGACACGGCATTGTAGGCGCAGGCAATAGCCCGCCCCTGCGGCCGGCGGTCGCAGTCTTCATCAGGTTGGCATACGATCAACCGGGGCACCTGTTCATACATTGATCTGGATCAAGGCTGTTTGAAGTAGTCGGTCACATCATTCACGTCGTAGACCACCCTTCCCGCCACCTGCAACGGCACTATCCAACGAGGTAGCCAGGCCATGATTGATCAGACAGTCGTAGAACTGTCGCGGCTGCAATTCGCGCTGACCGCGATGTACCACTTCCTATTCGTACCCCTCACCCTCGGCCTGTCCTTCATGGTGGCCATCATGGAGAGCGTGTACGTGATGACCGGCAAGGAGATCTGGCGCAGGATGACCCTGTTCTGGGGCGTCCTGTTCGGCATCAACTTCGCCATGGGCGTCGCCACCGGCATCGTCATGGAATTCCAGTTCGGCATGAACTGGTCCTACTACAGCCACTACGTGGGTGACATCTTCGGTGCGCCGCTGGCCATCGAAGGCCTGATGGCCTTCTTCCTGGAAGCCACCTTCGTCGGCCTGTTCTTCTTCGGCTGGAACCGCCTGAGCAAGGTCAAGCACCTGATGGTGACCTGGCTGATGGCGCTGGGCACCAACCTGTCGGCGATCTGGATCCTGGTCGCCAACGGCTGGATGCAGAACCCGACCGGTGCGGTGTTCAACCCGGAAACCATGCGCATGGAAGTGGTCGACTTCATGGCGGTGGTGTTCAACCCGGTGGCGCAGGCCAAGTTCGTGCACACCGTCAGCGCCGGTTATGTGACCGGTGCGGTGTTCGTGATGGCGATCAGCGCCCTGTTCCTGCTGCGCAACAAGCACAAGGACTTGGCCCGACGTTCGTTCGCGGTGGCCGCGGCGTTCGGCCTGCTGTCCTCGCTGTCGGTGGTGGTGCTGGGTGACGAGAGTGGCTACGCCGCCAGCGAACACCAGAAGATGAAGCTGGCCGCGATCGAAGCGATGTGGGAGACCGAGCGTGCGCCGGCCGACTTCACCGCCTTCGGCATCCCGAACCAGGACACCCACCAGAACGACTACGCGGTGAAGATCCCCTACCTGATGGGCCTGATCGCCACCCGTTCGTTGAACCAGCCGATTCCGGGCATCCTGGAACTGGTCGAGCGCGCCGAACACCGCGTGCGTGGCGGCCAGCTCGCCTACGGCGCGCTGGAACGCCTGCGTGCGAACAAGAACGACGTGGAAGCGCGCGAGATGTTCGACCGCCACTGGCAGGACCTGGGCCACGGCCTGCTGCTCAAGCGCTATCGCGATGACATCCTCAACGCCACCCCGCAGGAGATCTCGCAGGCGGCGATGGACACGGTGCCGCGCGTGATGCCGTTGTTCTGGACCTTCCGCGTGATGGCCGGCCTGGGCTTCTACCTGATCGCCTTCTTCGCACTGGCCTTCTACTACTCCTGCCGCAACAATTTCCAGGACAAGCGCTGGTTCCTCAAGCTGGCCCTGTGGACGCTGCCGGCACCGTGGATCGCGATCGAGTGCGGCTGGTTCGTGGCCGAGTATGGTCGCCAGCCGTGGGCGGTCGATGGCGTGCTGCCAACCTTCTATGCGGCATCGGGGCTGGCCCTGCATGAAATCGTGCTGACCCTGGCCGGCTTCACCGCCATCTACACCGCGCTGATCGTGGTCGAGATCAAGCTGATGCTCAAGGCGATCCGCAAGGGTCCGGACGAGCTGCTGCCATCGCTGCAGTCGCCCCAGCCGCATGCTTCCCACAATGCCTCGGCGCCGGTCGCCGGCCAGGCCTGAGGCAGGAGAACCAAGATGGATTTCATTCTTCTGGACTACACCACGCTGCGCGTGATCTGGTGGCTGCTGCTCGGCATCCTGCTGATCGGTTTTGCCGTGATGGATGGTTTCGACCTGGGCGTGGGCACCCTGCTGCCCTTCGTCGCCCGCACTGACGCCGAACGCCGCCGGGTGATCAACACCATCGGCCCGGTCTGGGAAGGCAACCAGGTGTGGCTGATCCTGGGTGGCGGCGCCATCTTCGCCGCCTGGCCGCCGCTGTACGCGGTCAGCTTCTCTGGCTTCTACCTGGCGATGTTCGTGATCCTGTTCGCCCTGATCCTGCGCCCGGTCGGCTTCAAGTTCCGCAGCAAGATGCCCAGCGAACGCTGGCGCAACACCTGGGACTGGGCGCTGTTCATCGGTGGCTTCATCCCGGCGCTGATCATGGGCGTGGCAGTGGGCAACGTGCTGCTGGGCGTGCCGTTCCATTTCGATGACAGCATGCGCATCTTCTACACCGGCTCGTTCTTCGGCCTGCTGATGCCCTTCGCGCTGCTGGCCGGCCTGCTGAGCGTGTCGATGCTGGTCGCCCACGGTGCCGCCATGCTGGTGATCAAGACCGACGGCGCGGTGGCCGAGCGTGCCGCCCGATTCGGCAGCATCGCGGCGATCATCGCCTTCGTGCTGTTCGCGGTGGGCGGCGCCTGGGTGGCCTTCGGCCTGCCGGGTTACCAGATCACCTCGCAGGTGGTTACCGATGGCGCCACCAATCCGCTGCTGAAGACCGCCGAACTCGGCGCCGCCGGTGGCTGGATGCGCAACTACAGCGCGATGCCGGCCACGATCCTGGCCCCCCTGCTCGGCCTGGCCGGCCTGCTGGCCAGTGCGGTGCTGCTGCGGGCCCGTCGTGGTGGCCTGGCCTTCATCGCCTCCGGTGCGGCCATCGCCGGCATCATCCTGACCGTCGGCTTCGCCATCTTCCCGTTCCTGCTGCCGTCCTCGAGCCAGCCCACCTCCAGCCTGACCGTGTGGGATGCCTCGTCCAGCCACCTGACCCTGTGGATCATGCTGCTGGCCACGGCGGTGTTCCTGCCGATCATCCTCGCCTACACCACCTGGGTGTACCGCGTGCTGAAGGGCAAGACCACCTCCGAAGAGATGGGCAACAACCCCAACGCGTATTGATTGCTTGCACGTGTGCCGACCAACGGTCGGCACCTACCCGGAATGAAGGAGACTGATCATGTGGTATTTCGCCTGGATTCTCGGTGCCGGCCTCGCCTCGACGGTGGCCATCCTCAACGGCATGTGGTTCGAAGCCCGCGAGCAGAACCGCATCGAGAACGAAAATCGTCGCTGAGATGTAAAAAGACCTTGCCTCCTTGGCCTTCACACGGTATCTTAGGCGGCTCCTTCGGGGTGTAGCTCAGTCTGGTAGAGCGCTACGTTCGGGACGTAGAGGTCGCAGGTTCGAATCCTGTCTCCCCGACCACTTCGGTGGTCGCATTGAAGCCTGGTGATGTCGCCCAGGCTTTTTTGTTCCCTCGAAGTGGCACCGCTTTTGCGGTGTGAAGAAAACAGCGTTCAC